>NZ_JBQSXN010000094.1:0-12024 GCF_052378235.1 Psychrobacter sp. AOP3-A1-26 | reverse complement strand
GGTAGCACGCATGTTTTCAAGGTTTTTTCATCTTATCTACAACCCAAGGGTATTATTAGCATTGGGTATCATAGTCGCTCTGGTCTTTTTGTATGACTATGTGAGCATCAAAACCTTTTTTATTATTGTTGGCATTTTAATCACATGCACGGTGTTAGGGCTGCTGACCTATTATCTGTGGAAAAAACGCAAGGCTGCTTCAGATGAGCTGGCAAATTTGGTCGAAGATAATGACAATGAGAGCCCAAGTGAAGATAGCACGCACCTAGCAAAAGATGAAAACGCCCAAGAGGTGCAAGCGCTACGACAGCAAATGCAAGATGCCATTAAAACCATTCGCAAATCAAAGATAGGCGATCAAACCGGTAAGGCAGCATTATACGAGCTACCGTGGTATATGGTGATCGGTAATCCAGCGGCAGGCAAAAGCTCAGCAGTATTACACTCTGGCTTAAAATTTCCATTCATGGATCAAACCAATAAGCTATCCGTTAAAGGCGTTGGCGGTACACGTAATTGTGATTGGTTTTTCTCCACTGAAGGTATTTTACTCGATACCGCAGGACGCTACTCCGTTTATGAAGAGGATCGCTCAGAATGGTTGTCGTTTTTAAATCTCCTCAAAAAAAATCGACCTAAAGCACCGATTAACGGCATTATTATCGCGGTCAGTATCGCTGAGCTTACCAAAAACGACCCAAGCTATGCTTTGGATTTGGCCAAAAACCTACGCAGTCGTGTGCAGGACTTAACCGAACAGTTAGAAGTCTATGCGCCTGTCTATGTGGTCTTTACCAAGATGGATTTGATTTCAGGATTTCGTGACTTCTTTAATGACTATGAGCAAGAAGAGCGCAGCCAAGTATGGGGCGCGACCATTCCCTACCCCGAAGACCCAGAAGACATCAATATTACTGACGTATTCGAAGAGCATTTTGGCGTCTTAGTCAACGGTCTAAAAGATTTGAGCACTACTAAGCTATCTTTGCGTCATCAGCGCACCGTATCTCCTAGTCTCATGACCTTTCCCATGGAGTTTCAGTCATTACGTCCAATGATACGGACGCTGATGCATGCTTTATTTGAAGACAATCCTTTTCAATTTAAGCCCATATTGCGTGGATTTTACTTTACTAGCGCCTTGCAAGACGGCCAAGTTAGTAGCCAAATGACGTTGCAAATGGTACAAAATTACGATTTGCACCCACCAGCCATACCACTTAACGCCCAGCAGGAATCCGCTGACAAGCCTTACTTTTTACAAGACCTATTTTCCAAGGTTATTTTAAAAGACAAGCATCTGGTTAAGCAGCACAAAAACCGAAACAAACGCAGTCATCGCGCACTTGCTACCCTAGCTGCTGTTGTCACTTTGTGCACGGTTGTCGGATTGTGGACTTGGTCGTATGCCAATAATAAACAGCTCACTGAACGCGTCGTGGCCGACTTACAACAAGTCGCAGCGCTGCAAAAAAACTCTAATGGAGATCTACAGTCCCAGCTTGAGTCACTCAGTATTTTACAAAGTCGAATCGAGCAGCTCGAAGGCTATCAAGACGACAAGCCGCTGTCTCTGAGATTTGGCCTTTACCAAGGCGATAAACTGCAGCAAAAACTGTTAGCAGAATACTATAACGGTATCCGCATCATCGTCTTAACACCGACCAAACAAAACATCGAAACGTTTTTGACCGAAGTAAACACCAACGCCGACCAGTTAGAAGTGCGTACAGAGGATTCGACCACTGACAACACCTCTGATGCTGCCGTTAATGATGCTTATATTCAGTCAGACCCTACGGACGTCGAAGATGCTTATAGTGCGCTCAAAGCTTATCTCATGCTTGGCAATCATGACAATTTAGAGACCAGTCATTTAAGCGATCAGATGACCCGGTTTTGGCGTAACTGGCTCGACGCCAATCGCGCTGATATGCCACGTGACAAAATGATTCGCCAAGCTGAGCGTATCTTGAGTTTTACGTTGGCTCATGTCGGCGACCCCACTTTTCCATTGATTCAAAATGACTTAGGGTTGATAGACAAAACACGCGGTAATTTATCAAAAGTTAGCAAAGGCCAGCCTGCTCGTGAGCGTGTTTACTCTGAGATTAAAATGCGTTCATCGGCCCGTTTCCCATCTGTCACAGTCGCTCAAATCACCCAAGGTACAGCCAACGAAGCGCTACTTGGTAGCCATGTCATTTCAGGCACCTTTACCAAACAAGCGTGGGAGTCGTTCGTCAGTGATGAGATTGATAAAGCTGCCACTACTAGAATAGTCGCCGATGACTGGGTATTGGCAACCAGTAGCCAAGATGACCTCACCTTGACAGGTAGTCCTGAACAGATACGGCAGTATTTGGTCAGTCGCTATAAGCAAGAATATATCAGTGAATGGAAGCGGTTTTTATCTCAAGTTTATGTTCGCGATAGTAAAGACTTCGATGACCATGCGATCTTATTAAATCAGCTGTCTAATGCCACAGAATCACCGCTAAAAACATTATTTGAGACGGTCGATCGCCAAACTCAGTGGGATAACAAAGCAGCCAATCAAGCGGTTGGCAATGGCGGGGAATCTCGTCGTTCATTTGTGAATTGGTTTAAGCAAACCATTCTGCGTCAGAGCCCCGCTGAGCTGCGCCAAGCAGAAGCGACCATGAATAACGGTCGTAGTGCTAGTAACACCGCTGCTGTAGCACCAGCAAGCTCAGGTGTGATTGCTCAAGAATTCTCTTCTATACATGCTTTAGTAACGCCGCGAGAAGACAACCAAGACCTGTCATTATTAGACAATTATTTAGCAAGCTTAGGCGACATTAGAACGCGATTTAATAATATCGCTCGTAGTGATGATATCGGCCCTGATGCACTGTTGTTTGCCTCGCAAACCCTCAGCCCCGAAGGCTCAGAACTGACTAAATCTCTACAGATATTAGATGAGAAAATACTCAGCCAAGCCAATTCTGAAATTAAACAGCTGGTTCGCCCCTTATTGAGTGAGCCTTTGACACGCTCCTTCAATATGCTACTGACCCCCACTAAAGCAGAGATTAATAAAGTCTGGAAAGCACAAGTACATAAGCCTTTCCTAGATAATTTAGAAAAAAAGTATCCCTTTACCGCCAATGCTAACCTAGAGGCGACGCCTGCTGAGATTGGTCAATTCTTTGGCGAAGATGGCTACGTGGCGCGATTCGTCAACGAAACATTATCGCCCTTTATCATTCGCCGCGGTGATCAAATCTCCAGTAAAATCTGGAATGGCGCAGGCATAGGTCTTAACCCGAAATTTGTCGCTGATTTTGGGCGCTACTTTACCAATTATACTGGTAGTAATAGTACTGGTGGTGGTGCTGGTAGTAGCGCGGCCAATCAAACCACCTTTCAAATCATGCCCTTACCCGTCAGCGGCTTGACCGAATATACGATTGTGGTCGATGGTCAACAGCTACGTTATCGCATGGGTAGCCAAGCTTGGACAACGTTTGTATGGCCCAATCCAAGCAGCCAGCCTGGCGCCAGTATACGAGCCAAGGATTATGATGGCAGAGACTTTACTGTCTTTGAGGAAGCAGGTAGCTTTGGTGTAGAACGCCTTATCAATAGTGCACGTCGTACTGAACTTGGCAATGATATCTTTGAGATGGCATGGTCAGGTGATGATGTCACTATCTCTGTGCGCTTTAGAATCATCAGTGGCAGTGGTAGCACCACCACCGATCAAGGGCGCTCAAACAATCCATTTACTGGTATGAAATTACCAGATGAGGTTATCGCTCTGGGCGTTACACGTACAGCAAGGCCAATTTCTGATAGTAATGCAGTCGATAGTAAGGCTCCTACTGCCAATATCGGTTCTGACACCAATCAGACAGTACCAACTGTCGAGCAAGATGCAACTAGCGCTACGCCACCAGCCAATGCAACCACTGTAGCTCCTAGTACTAATAGCATTGCCAATAATGAGAGCCTTCTACAAGCGCAACCGCCTACTGATAACGCGACGACAACTAATGACAATTCAGCCGTCACTGAGCAGCAGGAGCAAACACCATGATTCCTGACTCCTTACCTTTAGTTTATTTTGGCAAACTGCCTGCTCGCGGCGATTTTGTACGGGCGCGTGCTCATATCTCAGAGACCAACGCCATTGACGAATGGGTCAGCCAAGCACTAGCGGTGTCGGAAAGCATATTTAGTGAAAGCCTCGTAGATAAAGCAAATTCCAATAACATCGCTTTTTTGAATTTCAGTCATATCGATACTAAATCTAATGAGATTATCACTGGTGTCCTCATTCCCAGCCATGATAGTAGCCATAGAAACTATCCACTGATAGGCTTTGGCGTGATTCATCTAGATAAACCAAAAAACTGGATGAACTATCTGCCCGTCAAGTCAGCAGCGCTTTGGGATGACACTTATGAAATCTTGAGCATGGCCAAGTCCAAAACTGACAACGCCGATCTTATGGAGTATCTCAATGATAGCCAGCTCACCATCAATAACAACGCCAGCACTCACTATTACGACTTTATCAACACCACCACGTTGCATGATATAGCGGTATTAATGAACATCGACAAATCGCAACTGATACAGCAAATCATCGCCACTGGCTTATTATTTTTGCCTACCTTTACCAAGGGTTTTCACGGTTTAAATAAGGCCATCTGTTGGTCACTCACCTCTGATAGAGAAAACTCGATACACATAGCGACCTTTTGGCACGATCTCATCAATGGTTTTTATCAGCCGCATCAGCTCTCCCTGAATACTTACTTATACCGCGTTGCTAATTGCTATCGCCTGTTATTGAGTTTCAACAAACCCGATGGACGTATACTCGAGCAAATATCAGAAAGTGAAAAAACTTATCCTGAAGACTGGGTGGTTATCGCTAATAGCGACTGGACAAAAGGCTATATTGATGAAGATATTGGGCTGACCCGTTTCAATAAAGTATTGTTACAAGATAACTTATACCTGTATGATACTAGGCAATTGTTTAAAAAGACCTTTTTGGCACAATAGTGGTTCATAATATAGTCAGTGAGAAGTAATATCGCTACATCACGTACTACAGGTACCGTTTTTTCTTGCTTGCTGTGCCTACGCAGACAGAGGCTGCAAAAAAACCATACCCGCAGTATCGTAGCGCTTTTAAAGTATTTTAACTATAACTACTGATTCATAATAGCTAATAGTAATCGCCATGCATCATATCTTTGCCACTAGTCACTGCTCAATAATATCAAGATTAAAAAGGTACTTGAATGAAAGTCCTCTCCAAAATATCCAAACCTAGGCCAACAAATCGCATGAAAAATTTGCTATTAGCCGTCGCTATGACCCTTCCTATCAGCGTCGTTGTCTTTGCAGCACATAACGATGCTCATGTGACCAATGACGCACAAAATATCCCCGTGGTCATCAAAGGTGTGGTCGCCACTAGCTCGGACAAGCAGCAACTCCTGGAAAAGCTCAAAGCGCAATACCCTAATAAACCAGTTCGAGATGAAATTGAAGTGCGCTCAAGCATTAATATACCCACCAACTGGCAACAGATAGCCACGACTATCATCGACAGCGATATCTCTAACATTCGCCAAGGGCGTATTGATATTCATGGTACGACCATTAGCTTACATGGCAAAGTCAGCAGCATTGAACAAAAACAAGCCATTCAAAACCGTATTCACTCACGGCTAACCGATCTCTATCAATTAGAAAACCAGCTGGTCGTAGTAGAAGAGGAACAACGCCTCATTGATGATACTTTGGGCGATCGTATCGTCGAGTTCGAATCTGGCAGTGCTAACTTGACGCCAACGGGTCTGGGCATCTTAGACGATATCGCAGGCGTATTACAGGGCCTCGGTAATAAGGCAGTCACCATCACGGGCCATACTGATAATGTTGGCAATCCTACTGCCAACCTAGCCCTATCAAATGAGCGTGCAGAAGCGGTCAAAAAATACCTGATAGATCAAAATATACATGCGGCGCGGTTCAGTACCACTGGTAAAGGGGACACTGACCCCATCGCTAGTAACGATGACGAAGAAGGACGCACCCGTAACCGCCGTATCGAATTTACCCTTAACTAATAACATCACTATGTATGATGATAACGGCAAATAATCATCAATCGTCACCTGCTGATAGTTGTCATGAAATTGCTCAAAGAGATGCCATTGCTCAAAGAATAGGGATATGACTATGTTACGCTTGACCAATACCGTGCTGCCCATGCATCCAGATCGGCTTTATGCTAGCGAAGGTAGCACTCAAGCGCCCTATTCGAGCGCGCGCCAAGATATCGATGCTTATCGATTGTGGCAAGATAAGCTCATGCATAGCTTTGATGAAGCCGACATTATTGCTCAACTAAATCCCAATGGTAATCGCCAACATCAGCAGCACGGTATCGATATCTATGTGCTGCACGTTTATATCCATGAGCGGCATCATCCACCCTTTACGCCATTAACCAATCTCATCGGTAGCCCTTTAACCTTGAGCTTTGACACTCCACGTGGCCTAAGCTTTCGTCACCTGTATATAACAGCGGTACATCAGCTAGACCATGATGGCAGCTACGGTTATTATCGTCTGCTCGCCCAGCCCATCAATTATCGCTTGCATCAGCATTTACGCAGTCATATTGATACTGATGTGACCGTACAAGCGATGGTAGCAGAGCGCACGGCTGCACTTGAGATAGAAATAATTGATGATAGTAGCAGCGATGAAGGTGGTGCTAGCTGGGCACCAGCACGTATGACTCAGTGGCAAATAAGCGACTGGACACATATTTGCGAGCGGCTCTCGCGTCAAGGACTGACGGCTTACTTACGCCATGAGCAAACGGACGAGCACAGTCCACCAAAGCTCATTATTACATCGCATAGTCCAAGCGATAGCGATGGTATCAGCTTAAATATTGGCGCACTGCGTTACCAGCAGGTATTGCATGACCGTGTCCATGCGCCCGTATTGGCATTAAGTGAGCAGGTCATCACCCAGCCAAACTCAGTAACGATGCAGCGCTTTAATAGCGCCAGCGTCGCACAGCCAACCCAGTCCGCTGACGTTGCGATGAGCAGTAATGCTGATGAAGAAAGCCATGCCAATAACCACACACTCACATTAGATACGCCCGCTGCTTTTGCGCCAGTAACTGATACTGAAACCATAGATGAAGCGGCTATCGTAGCAGACAGTCATCAAAGTCAGTACAGCGTCTATCATGCCCTTGCCCATGCTACGGATTTGAGTGTTGCTGATACCTTTATTCTTGCTGATCACAGTGCGCTCAATCAGCACTACCGCGCTACCCATATCGTGCATCTGGCTCGCAATAGTCTGGCACATGTGACAGGGCTAACCCAAAGCTCACGCCATCAACAGCGTCATGCGTCAAGTCTAGAAGCTGGTATTCATTTAACTCAACTGTGCCTCATTACCGCTGATACCCCGTGGGTCAGCCCTCTATACAGCAGACGTGCTCTACCGCCGATGACAGGGATTACAGATAGCCAAAGCGACACAGACAGTCGCAACCATTTGACCCCGACCAAAAACTACTTACTGGATAGTCCAGCCCAGCCTATCAGTCGATTAGAAGCACAAGCGGGTGCTAACTATGGCACACACTTTACCCATAGAGCAGATGATCAAACCCTGATGCAGTCTATCGGTGATAGCGAGCATCTGATCAATACTGGCAGTTTGTTGTCATCGACTCGCCCTAGCCTATTTGCCACAGACAACGAACAAGCGATTGAGAGTGGTTATCGCAATACTGATAACGGCTTATCAGAATGGGTCACTGACCACCGTACAGAACAAGCCTACTCACAGCTAAAAGTAGACAGTGCTGGGATATCCGCCAGTCTAAAGATGGGGGTTATCAATCCATCAGATACCGCCAAACGTCAAGGCATCAATGCGGCTACTAACGCTCAAATCAACATAAAATCAGGTGAAGCACTTGTCCTCTCCACTCAAGCACAAACTCATGCGCAAGCAGGGCAACATAATTATCAACAGCATACCCCTACTCTCACCCAAACTAGTTTAGGCGGTCAGCACTTAGCAGAACGCTTAACGCAACTGGCCACGGGACTTGGTAGACAAGTCAATGATCATAACGCGATTAAGACGCAACTTGAGAACATCGCAGAAGAACAGCAAAGCAAGACCCATCAAACAATACCATTCACTCTTATCGATAGCGCAGCAGACAGCAGCTATGTCGGTACTGATACCCTGATTCACAGAACTATGGGTGAGATGATTAGTACTACTCAGCAAGACATGAGTATCAGTAGTGGCGATAGTCATCATCAAGTCAGTAGTGAGTCACTGAATATAATAGCCGATGGTCAGTTTAGTATGACCAATGCTAAAGACAATATCACCCTCTCCGCCCATACAGGAAAACTGGAAGCCACGGCTAAGCAAGATGTGAATATCGCCTCCTCGACTAAAGAAGTTGAAATAGTGGCGACGAATCAAATTACGCTAACGGCTGGTGGTGCGAGTATTACTTTAGATGGCGCTAATATCACTATCGCCGCTAAGCAGTTTACGGAAAAAGGTGGTAAGCATAGTAAGGCTGGTGGTGGGATGGATGGGCTGGGATTGGCGGGGTTGCCCAGCTTAATAGCTGGTGCAATGTACAAAGCACAGTTTAGATTTGCTGACGATGATGATATCGCCTACACCAACACCCCATATATTGCTATTAATGAGAATACAAAAGAGACGTTTGAAGGAATAACTGACGCTGAGGGGAATACTGAGACGTTCTATAGCTCTGATCCTGATGAAATTAAGGCTCATTTGAAACTAGACAATCACACTGCTCAATTCATATTCGCTGACGATGATGATATTCCCTATAGTTTCGTTGATTATATTGCGCAGGCTGAAATAACGGGGGAAGTGTTTGAAGGTACGACTGACTTTAAGGGTTACACTGAAACTATACGTACCTCCATTGAACAAGAAATTAAGTTTCATTTGTTGAACGTTAATAGTGAGGAGAGTAAGTAATGGGCGTTCCTACAGGTGCATCAACAGCATCACAAAAAGAGAGACTAATTACAATAGCTATAGAATCTGGAAGATTTGGAGTGACACAGGCTAGCGTTAAACCGCTTGTGAAAGAAGTCAATATTAAAGATAGTGGCGAATTAATAGTTATAGAAAAGTTTGTAGAGAGATTCAAGTCAGGAATTACTCAATTAACTACGGGTGAAAACAAAAAAGCTCCTGCAACCATGTTTAATAAAGTTAGCGAAAGTAATTTAACGGAAGTATGTGCAGAAATGAATGACTACTTCAAAAAAGGAAGACACGGCCACAAACCCAATTTATATGAAATAGCTTATATATTCTCAACCGCCTTTATT
The DNA here is from genome assembly GCF_052378235.1 of Psychrobacter sp. AOP3-A1-26. NCBI lineage: Bacteria > Pseudomonadati > Pseudomonadota > Gammaproteobacteria > Moraxellales > Moraxellaceae > Psychrobacter > Psychrobacter sp. AOP3-A1-26. The sequence continues at coordinate 2,596 of NZ_JBQSXN010000094.1, read as the reverse complement.
GAAGCTTATCACTATACAAACCCTATTATGTTATTCAGCAACCTACCAGAAGTAGGTTCAAGAGAATATTTTAATGAATATGATATAGAGCACAATCCAACTAAAGCAAAAGTGCTTGGAAATGACAAACCTGGTGATGGTTTTAAATATAGAGGTCGTGGACTCATCCAGATAACAGGAAAAACAAACTATCAGAGATTTACTGAAATTCTGAATGTTAATTTTGTGAAATCCCCTGATCTAGTATCCGAATATAAGCATTCTGTGCCAATAATAATTTATGGAATGAAAGAAGGGACTTTCACTGGAAAAAAACTTTCTGATTACATCAATAGCTCAACTATAGATTATGTTCAAGCTAGATGGATTGTCAACGGCACTAATAAAAGAGAAATATTGGCAAAAAATGCTAAAATCATTGAAAACTGGTTAGAAGAATCTTCACCAGAAATACTGAAATCTTTTCAATAAAGAGGTTCTTATGGAGAAATTAATAACAATAACTCTTTCAATAATAGTACTTTGTAGCTGTATAAATAGTACTCAAACTGAAGCTGAGAATGATTCATTGTCAAGTATGACAGACTGCTCTATAGCAACTGAATGCTATAAGTCATTAACTAAAAATCAGCTAGAAATTATTTTAGAAGATATTAAACCGTATGCTGATACAGCCTTGAGATTTACGTATGTTAATAACATTGACAGTCAAAATGTATTAACTGACTTCACCACTCTTTCAGACTCCACAGAATATCATTATTTTATTAAAAGATATAACGAAACAAAAACTATCGATAAAATTATTGGAAAAACGTCAGTATATGGTATTAAAAGAAATTTCGTCGTCGTCCATATAGATGAAAATTTAAACAGTAAATATCGAGAGATTGGTGATAATATCTTATCTGAAATAAATAAAAATCATGAAAGTATACAGACTGGAGCATTCGATGATTTACCCATGCAGGTTCATATTGGAAAAATTGAACAAGTGAATTTCCTTACAGTATATAACAATGAAGATGATGTTTTAAACCTTAGTCCACAATATATTATTGAGTGCAATGATAAGAAAACGGTTTTGAAAAATGGTACTGTATTCTTGATGGGTTATGATTACAAAAATTTAGAGCAAAAAACCTATGCAGTACTAAAAGATAGTTCGGATAATTATACTTATTATTATGATATGGATAAACTTTGCTCATCGATTAATTGATGGAATAGGATAATATAGTCAATCTTAGATAAAACCGATACAATGTTTATAACTAATTCATCTAGTGAAATAAACGATGACCTATTCAATCGACTTTCGCAAGCAAGTACTGCGTAGCATTAAAGACGGCATGACCATTCGAGAAGCTGCTAACTTTTATCAGCTTAGCACAAGCTCAATTCACAGCTGGCAGCAGAGCTTAGTTGCTAAAACGACTAGAAATAAAGCACCGACTAAAATATCAAATGAAGCATTATTGAAAGATGTTAAGCAGTATCCAGACGATTATATGTACGAGCGAGCACATCGTTTAGGTTGCAGTAAGTCAGGCATTGAGTCGGCCTTAAAGCGTCTTGGCATCAGTCAAAAAAAGACCTTAGAACATCCAAAATCATGTCCGATCAAAAGAGCGGAATATCAAAGTAAGCTTGATCGTTTTATGAAGCAAGGCTATCCCATTATTTATATGGATGAAAGCGGCTTTGAGGCTGACACTATTCGCCCTTACGGCTATGCACTAATAGGAAAGCCTTGCATTGATCGCTACAACTGGCAAGCAAAAAAGCGAACCAATGTTATTGGTGCTTTATATAAAAAGATGCTGTTTGCGCTTGATTACTTTGATAAAAATATTAATGGCGATATATTCTACGACTGGTGTAAATACACCCTAATCCCAAGTATTAAAACCAAATGTGTGATTGTTATGGATAACGCCAGCTTTCACAAACGAGTACAAAGACTGCTGAATAGGTATGGTCACAGGCTTCTATTCTTACCACCCTACAGTCCTGATCTAAATCCTATCGAAAAGAAGTGGGCGCAAGCAAAGTTTCTACGCCAAGGTTGGATGGAGAATAATCTACCTAAACTATTTTATGATATGGGTTGTTCCAGTTTTATTGTGGATTGACTATACCATTCTGCCTGAAGTTATTAATTATATTTAGCTATCATTATCAGTGAGTTCACACTAGATTATATAGTCGATACACTTCAAAAGTGTTATAGCGCTACTGGAATGAATTTTGCGCAGCCTCTGTCGGCGTAGGCACAGCACGCAAGTAAAATTCATCCCAGTAGCGCATTTAAGCTTATATAACATTTTTATTTTCAGCTGACCATACCAAATATAGATGGAATTCATGTAGTTGAGTAAAGCACCTATAATCAAAAATTTGAATTAAAGTTAGATATTTATAAAAAGGCTTAATTTATGTCAGATTATGATCCATTTGCTGTTTTAAGACGACCAGAACGAACTTCTAATACTACCGCCACTCGAAACTCTGTAACTGCAAACGCTAGGATTTCACGTGTTAAAAGAAAGTTAAACCTGACTCTTGACGGAACTCCCAATGGTAATCATGCCTA
>NZ_JBQSXN010000093.1:0-12169 GCF_052378235.1 Psychrobacter sp. AOP3-A1-26 | reverse complement strand
GACTTAAGCCCGCGCAGGGATGGCAGCTTTGTGCCAGTGAACTGTGGGGCGATACCTTCAGAGCTCATGGAGTCGGAGTTTTTTGGTCACAAAAAAGGCAGCTTCACAGGTGCTGTCGCTGACAAGCAAGGTCTTTTCCAGCAGGCTAACGGTGGTACCTTATTTTTAGATGAGGTGGCCGACTTGCCTTTGGCGATGCAAGTAAAGCTGCTACGAGCCATCCAAGAAAAAACGGTACGTGCCATTGGCGATACAAAAGAAACGCCAGTCGATATTCGTATCTTATCTGCAACCCATAAAGATTTGAGCCAGTTGGTGCAGGATGGTACGTTTCGACAAGATCTGTACTACCGTATTAATGTTATTGAATTAAAGCTACCAACGCTTAATTCGCGTCGTGATGATATTCCTGTCTTGGCAGAATATTTTTTGGCCATGATTGCTGGTGAATGGCAGTTAGAGACGCCGCCATCATTAACGATGGAGGCTTGCCAGCGCTTACAATGCCATGATTTTGCTGGCAACGTCCGTGAGCTACGTAATATACTCGAGCGCGCTGTAACCTTAGCGGAAACGTCACATATTGATGTCAGTCATTTAGGCCTACCCGAGCTTGATGCTGACTTTGACGTTGCTAATCAAAGTACAATATCTCAAGGTCAAAATGGGCTCTCAAGTATTCCTAATATTCAGTTATCCGAGCAAAAAATACATGAGCCACTGGCAACGCAATCGATAGACAATCAAGAGCACATCTCTCAGCCTACAGACAGAACGACCACGGCAAAGATGCAGCAAACAACCTCTAATTTGCACCCCTATCGTACTAATATTCAGCACTACTCTTCTATGATACAGCGCTCAGTCGCTAACGAGGTAGAGCGACCTAATGCCACTATTACTAATAACGACCGTAAAAAACAATCTATCGATCGTCACTTTATTGAGACTGAGAACGACACGTCAGCCAACCCAAGTGCCTTCGCTGATGGCGAATTACCGTCTGAAGGTTTGGAGCATTACTTACAAGAACAAGAGACACAGCTGATTATCACTGCACTTAAACAAACTGGCGGGAATAAAACTCAAGCGGCAGAACTGCTTGGGACCACTTTTCGCTCTTTACGCTATCGCATGAAAAAGTTAGAAATCGATGAAAATTATTCTAAATCATGACCGGCAAAAACCACAATGTGGTTATGATATTTCGTTAGCTTATTTCTGTCAGCCAATCAAGCTTGATACAGCCTATTTTAGTTTTAGTATAGGCAGTTCTAAATAAAAACGATACTTTGTTAGCTACGTGCTCCTGTTATAAATTTTTATTGCTGGTTCCAGCCTTATCTTTTTCAGAGGGTTTTCGGACAAAACGAACCCCCGAATCAAGTGCTTGCTCTTGCAACAAGTCAAGCGCCTGCTGCTCCCATGTACGCTCACTACCTGATAATATCACATCAGGCTCTACCCCAATCCCGTCTATCTTCCTGCCTGATGCCGTCATATAGTTGGCGACGGTTAGCTTAACTGCCTGCTCATCATTGAGCGGTATCACCGACTGCACCGACCCTTTGCCATAACTGACCTCACCAACGATAGTGGCACGCTTTTGCGCTTGCAAGCTACTGGCCAACACTTCTGCTGCTGACGCTGAATATCTGTTTTGTAAAACAACTACTGGTAATGATTCGAGTAACGCCGTACCTTGAGTCGATAGCGTCCGTGAGTCACTTTGGCGGCCTTTTACTTGTACCACATCGGTATCATTCATAAACAAGCTGGCGACGCTTATAGCCGACGTTAACACCCCTCCTGGATTGTCACGCATATCTAATAAAATACCTGATACAGGGGCTTCTAAGTTGATTAAACTTTGTAGCAATTTTTCACGGCTATTATTTTGAAACGCGGGCAATCTAACAATAGCGATTCCATCCGTAAGCCTTGTTTCAATAATTTGTGGGTGGTTATTATTACGCTGTAAAGTCGTGGTATGTTTACGGCGACCCGCTTTAGAGGTCACAACATCCACTTGCGTACCAGCAATCCCAGTTAAAAGTTGCTCGATATCATTATTCTCTTTGTCCTGATCAAGTTTAAACTCGGCAACTTGATGCAAGTAATCACCAACAGCGATGCCTTTTTTATCGGCAGGTGAATCGTCAATGACCTCAGTAATGACCCAGTAGCCAATTTTTGACTGATATTCCACCTTGATACCGATATCGCCAACGTCCCCTTCGGTAAAAGCGCGCAGATTTTCATAAGCTTCGGCATCTAAGAACTCTGCATGACTATCGAGCTTAGTCAACATACCACTCATCGCATTGTTGAATAACTCCTCATCATTCACAGCATCAACATATTCACGGCGAACTAAATCAACCACGGCGACAAATGTTTTTAGCGTTTCAGGAGATATAGCTTTTAATGACACCTCCGCGACTTCTTCTGGAATATCCGTATTAATGTCATCTGAGTCGTTGTTCAACACGCTTTCATCAGGCACAGCATCTATTGAGTCATCGACTTGGTCTGCAGATTCTAACAAATCGGCGATATCTGATAAGTCATCAGCGCCATTGTTGATTGGCACATCATCTGCATTTAAGCTAATCAATTGCAAACTTGCCGTTGGATTACTGTCATCATTATTGAGAGCGGCATGGGCAGGGATATTCACTACAGTAAATCCCATCAAACCTGTAATCAGTGCCGGTTTTAATAAACGAAAGCTAAGAAAATTAGTATTAATAGATACTGTCATCGTTGATTTTTCCAATCTTTTAGACATTAATAAAAATAGAGGTTTGATAATATGCATAAAAAAAATCACTGTATTTTTAAAGTTATTGTATGGTCATTTATGAATAATATCCTATAAAATAGCACTAAGCCACTATCTAAGACTAGGCTAGTATTGCAAGTAACTTAGGCGAAATGTATCGTAAAAAACACATAAAAAAAGGAAGGATAATCACTATCCCTCCTTTCTACTTTTATTGTTTTAGCCGTACTAAGAAGCTGTCAACATATTAAATAACAGGCTTATGATGCTGGAATCAATAAACTCTCACCTGTCATCTCAGCGGGTGCTTCAACATCCATTAACGCTAAGATAGTCGGTGCCACATCACTAAGCTTACCACCATCACGTACTGTTACTTTTTGCTCACCAATATAAATGAGTGGTACCAATTCTGTCGTATGCTGAGTATGGACTTGACCGCTCTCGTAATCTTGCATTTGCTCACAGTTCCCGTGATCTGCCGTGATAAGCATATCCCCACCCGCTGCACGAACTGCTGCTGCTACGCGACCAACGCTGACATCTAATGCTTCTACAGCTTGCACCGCTGCGTCGAATATACCGGTATGCCCGACCATGTCACCATTGGCGTAGTTGACCACCAGCACATCATATTTGCCAGACTCAATAGCCGCCACCAATTCATCGGTCACTTCTGGGGCGCTCATTTCAGGTTTTAGATCATAAGTCGCAACATCGGGAGAAGGTACTAAGATACGGGTTTCGCCTTTATACTCTTCCTCACGGCCACCACTAAAGAAAAACGTCACATGGGCGTATTTTTCAGTTTCCGCGATACGTAGCTGGGTTTTACCTTTATCCTGCAAATACTCGCCAAGCGTGTTGGTCAATGAGGTTGGATAATAAGCGATACTGGTTTTTGGGTTGTCTGCCAAAATATCTGAGTATTTAGTCAGCATCACAAATGCCGCAAGTTTTGGTTGTTTATGACGGGCAAAACCTGAAAACTCATGATCGGGCAATACAAAGGCTTGCGCAAGCTCGCGAGCACGGTCAGCACGGAAGTTCATAAAAATAAGCGCGTCATTATCATCAACGGTATATGGCACTTCATCACGACCAATCACCACAGTCGGGTTGATAAATTCATCGGTTTCGCGCGCTTTATAAGCCGCCTGCACCGCACCATCAGCACGGGTCGACAAACGATCCGCTTTACCCTCAGTGATCAGCTCATAAGCTTTTTGTACGCGATCCCAGCGATTGTCACGATCCATCGCATAGTAGCGACCAATGATACTGGCAATCTGTACGCGGCCCCCTTCATAATGCGCATTGAGCTTATTGATATGGTCGCGCAGACGATTGATGTACTTATCGGCAGATTTGGGCGGGGTATCACGGCCATCTAGGAAGCAATGCACAAAGACGTTTTTGGCACCATGTACCAATGCCGAGTGACACATCGCTTCGATATGGTCTTGATGCGAATGCACACCACCATCTGATAGCAGACCCATAATATGGACGTTACCACCAAGCTTGTTCGCCGCTTTTACGGCATTGACTAACGCTTCGTTTTTATAGAACTCACGATTTTCTACCTCACTTGAGATACGGGTCGAATCTTGATAAAGAACCCGACCAGCACCCAAGTTCATATGCCCCACTTCTGAATTACCAAACTGACCATCTGGCAATCCCACATCCTCTCCTGAAGCTGATATCAAGCCATGTGGATATTGTTGATAAATCTTATCTAAGTTTGGCATATTGGCGGCGGCGATCGCATTGTCCTTATCATCTTCTCGATACCCAAAACCATCTAATATCATTAAGACATGCGGTGTTTTTTTATCCTCTGCGCTATCTCGCTTATTATTAAGCTGCGCTTTATTATCATTAATAGCTTCTGATGGTTGCTGGGTGTTGGTCATTGATTACCGCTCCTCAAGTGAATGAACGCCTATGATGCTGTATTAGGATCTCTAAAGCCCTCTATATTAACACACATCTCAAAATAGCTGAAAAATTGACCTTTTAGGCTATCAATCAAGCGCTTTTTATGCTTCCATTTGAATGATTTTTTAGGAGGTGATGACCTCAATAATGCCAATTATTAAGTCTAAGTATCAATTTGTATAAGTACCAATCTGTAATTCGTACTTGCAATCCCTCAAGCCATTGGTTAAGATAAATGTATTCTGAAGTGTTGGCTAGTAGATGTTTATTCCCTGAGCCGATAATGCTTTACCAGGATGTGGTACCTATTACTTCATTGTGTATGCCTGCACCGCTTGCGGTGTATCAGGAAACCTGCCGAGGTAATGACGCATCCGCCCTGAACTTCACGGTTCATGGGTCACCATCTTACGGCGGCACTTCGGTTGTTATATTAGGTTAGTAGCTCTTCTATTTAGATTCATTTAGTTTATAATAAATGAGTGATAACCACTAAAAAGCCCCTTTTGTCATTGACGAAAGGGGCTTTTTTTATAGCTAATTTTCTTTATTATTAAACAATCACCACTATCAACTTACAACGTATGGACTATTCATCATTGGCTGATTTAGTAATCTTTTTCACATCTTTGGGGATGCTTTTGGCAGTACCATCAACGGTCGTATGCTGCTTGAATACATCACCAAATGGGTTTTGTTGCTGTTGACCAAATGGATTTTGACCATTCGTACCGCCTGCGCCGCCAAATGGGTTTTGACCACCCATACCACCAGCACCACCGAATGGATTTTGGCCGCCCATTTGTCCACCCATCTGCTTGGCCATCATTTCCATCATTTTTTGCTGATTATTCATGACGTAATTATTGGCAAAGTCTTTCAGTTTCTTTTGTACAGGTGGCAATATCACGAGTAACGCCAACAAATCACTAAGCACACCAGGAATCAGCAATAAAATACCTGCCGCCGCCATGGCCACACTTTTTATCATGGTTGACTCTTGCGGACGCATCGATGGGTTCATCATACCGCCAGCTTTCATCTGCTGTGCCATCGGATTGAGAGCGGCCAAGCCTTTACGCATGAGTGAGATGCCGATAACAGCAGCGATAATAAACCACATAAATACCCACCAACCACTCATAAACTGAGCAAGCAAATACCAAAGTAGCATTTCGATAATAAACCAAACGATGGCAATACCAACTATCTGACCCATAAAGTGTCGTCCTATAAGATAAAGTCTAAAAAATTGAGCGCCATGTAAATTTAAATGGCTAGCATATGATGTATATGGGGATTGATTGCTATACTATCAAACTTACGGCTAATTTTTAAGACATATAGTCAGTACAATATAATTTGGATACAAGGAAGGTGAGTAAAAGTACTACGAGTAGTAGGCTGAGCAAGTCTGACACCGTATCCGATTTATATAGGGTTGAATATAAAATAAAATGTAAGCAAGATGGAATACTATGGCAATTATTATTGGGATTGATCCAGGTTCACGCATGACCGGTTATGGCATCGTCCAACAGACAGGCGATAAACTCACTTATATCGATGCAGGGACCATTCGTACAGACACCAAAGAGATGCCTGAGCGCCTTAAACGTATTTTCAATGGTTTGACGCGTATTACTCAGCATCATATAAAATATGCAGAAGAGCCTATTTATACGGCTATCGAGCAAGTATTTATGGCAGAAAATCCAGACTCAGCGTTGAAGCTTGGCCAAGCACGTGGAGCGGCTATTGCTGCTATGGTGGCATTGGATTTGGAAGTATCAGAATATACCGCTCGCCAAATAAAACAAGCCGTTTGTGGCTATGGCGCAGCCGCCAAAGAGCAAGTACAAGAAATGGTTTGTCGCATACTGTCGTTAGACTTTATGCCGCAACAAGATGCTGCCGATGGTCTTGCTTGTGCCATTTGTCATGCGCATTCCAGCCATTCAATGAACAAATTGATACTAAACAGCGCCATGCGCGGACGCGGTGCTTCTAAGAAAAAGGGCCGCTGGCGTTTGACAGAAGAAGACTTAGGAAACTTACGTTAAAAAACAATATTTTTTACTGACTATAAACCAATAAATGATACTAAGTACAAAAAAAACACGCACCATCTGGACGCGTGTTTTTTATTCTTGGTATTTAATCCGTTAAATACTTATTTTGCTACCGAACTTTCAATGACGGCATCCAATACATAAGCATAGTCTTCGGAACCATCACGATTAACACTTTCTGCCGTTTCACCATTGTCTAGCGGGTAGCGTTGTAGGCGTATCACCTCATCGTGCTTACCGTCATGCTGGTAACCGTCTATATCACCCTTAAATGCTGCCCACTTACCTTCGCTGCTTTTAATACCTTGGTCGTCATAAGTAATGGGTCTAACTTGTAAGCACTTTTGTGAGCTATTGTCGTCACAAGGAACTTTCTGAGCATTTACGGCCCAAAATATGGTCTCACCTTTACTGTTGTATTTGGCTTGGGCTGTAAGCCTACCTTTCCATACCAAAGTTACAGAATCACTAGCAACTTGTGTCAATACTGGGTTTTCACCTTCATTAAGTTTTAGCTCACTACTACCCTGCATCATTGTGTTTAATTGACTCTCAGCGGCATCAAGATCACCACACGACATTTTAGTACTCATGCCATCTTCAATAGTCAAAGTATGCTTTTGTAATTGATAGGCAGCACTGATCGTATTACAGCCGACGCTATAATTTAGCGTATTTTGACCCTGATAGTGATTAAATGACAGTGTCACCTGATCTTTAATATCCATCAATGCACTTACTGGCTGCTCGGCAGAATCTTTCGCGCTGACCAACGTCCAGCGATGGCGAGACAAGTCAGTATTCAGCTTTTCTGTCGCGGTCAGTTCGGTGGTTTCGGAGGCATTAGTCGTCATATTAGTATCAGATTGCGCATTTTCACTCTCCGTCACATTGGTGTCTGCACCAACTTCACTCGTATCTGACATGCTATTTTCAGTAGGTGTAGCATCTTTTTGACACGCACTTAATGCCAAACTCGCTACCAATACGCTTGGTAATAAAAGCAACCTTAAAGCTGGTTTTGTGGTTCTAACTAACATAGTACATACCTATTAGAAAGCTTGTTCAACCTTCCTTCTCTAACGTCAATATTTTAAAGTAACCCATTTAAGTTTTTATCTTGATAGAAATTACTATAGCCCAGTCTAAATAAAAAAGAGTCATGCCTATTAACATAGCTACTGCTATAGTTTTAAATGGAATCGACTATATGTAGATGCCCACGGGCTCAGCTCATAAAACATACACGCCCTAGTCATCGAACGCTTTTAAAACATACTTTCTTGAATCAAGATAATTGAGTCACTATAACCTCGACCTCACTGTTTTATGTAATGAAATGTTTACTTTTATTATATATTTTAAAAAGGGCTTAATTTACTCATGGTTTAGTGCTAGCTATTTTAAGAGTCAAAAAAATAGCTAACATTTACTGTTAACTACCTTTTTACTCATTTTTGCTCATTGTTATGGTAAGCAGACTTTACGACAAGCTAAAATCAGTCGTTAGTCTCTGTTGGTTTGGCATTTGCCATATTTTTAATACTAAAACGCTCATTCATCATCTGATAAAAACGCGCTAAGTTCTCACCTTGCTCATTAGGATTCACTTTAAGGAGTTTGCCAAAATCTAAACCTAAATACAGCACAATGTCAGCAAAACTTAATTGTGCACCGACCAAGTACTCACGATCCTCTAAAATATTTTCGAAATAAGCGAGTGCTTTAACAGCACGGGCGATGGATGGCGCGACAAATTCTGGAACCTGCTCAACACGCTGGGCTTTAGATGGATGGCTGTGCTGAAAAGCCAGCATAAAATTATACAACACTTCAAACTCAGCAATACGGCGTAGAGAACACACTTGCGCACGTTGTACCACGTCGTTACCCATCACCGAGCGTTCACCGTAAACGCGATCTAGATATTCACATACTGCCTGCGAATCATTAAGTATGGTACCGTCATCTAACTCCAATACTGGCACTGTCTGCATCGGATTTATTTTAGTGAATGCCTCTGACATTTGCTCATTAGCAGCAAAATCAATATCGACCACATCAAGGTCATCGATATCATCAACATCAATACCTTTTGACGCTAATAAAATAAGGGCTTTACGGGGATTTGGCGCAGTACGGGTAACGTATAATTTCTTCATAACGAACTCCTGGTAAAATGGGCTAACAAGCGACCTACTCTTATCATCATAGCAAAACCATAACGCTGCTTGTTATGTGAATAGTAAAAAGCCCCATAACGTTACGTTATAGGGCTCTTTATTTTTAATCAACTGCAAATATCAAGTACGCTCAACTTATTTGTTAGGTGCAGGCGTGGTGCGTAAATACGGCTTAATTTCTGTATGACCTTTAGGATAATTTGCGGCAATATCTTCATTTTTAACACTTGGTGGAATGATAACGTCGTCGCCATCTTTCCAATCAACTGGTGTGGCGATGTTATATTCATCAGATAATTGCATTGCATCGATGACACGAACGATTTCATCAAAGTTACGGCCACAGCTGGCTGGATACGTCAGCGTTAAACGTACTTTTTTCTTAGGATCGATAATAAAAACACTTCTAACCGTCGCTGTGTTATCAGCATTTGGATGAATCATGTCATAAAGATCCGCTACTTTACGATCAGAGTCAGCGATAATAGGGAAGTTAACGGCAGTGCCTTGAGTTTCTTCGATATCACCTACCCAGCCTTTATGATCTTCTAAACCATCGACCGATAGTGCGATTGGTTTAACATTGCGCTTTTGGAACTCACCGCCTAATGCTGCGGTACGTCCAAGCTCAGTGGTACATACTGGAGTGTAATCTGCAGGATGTGAAAATAAAACCACCCAGTTATCTCCAGCCCAATCATAAAAATTGATATCACCTTCAGTGGTTGTCGCGTCAAAATTTGGTGCGCTATCACCTAAACGTAAATTTGCCATGTTTCATTCCTTATTTATATTAGTAATGAGCGTTAAGACCTAAATCTATCCATACGCTCTATTATTATCAAACGTGCTCAGCTAATACTACACAATAACTCAAAGCACGTCAGCAAAAATTCTATTCTATCTTAGCAAACTGGTTATGAATGTCTTGTGATGGATTGTAATGCGGTTATTCCATTTATTACTAAGAAGAAAAGTAGATTTAATATAGTCAGTGAGAAGTAATATCGCTACATCACGTACTGCAGGTACCGTGTTTTCTTGCTTGCTGTGCCTACGCAGACAGAGGCTGCAAAAAAACTATACCCGCAGTATCGTAGCGTTTTTAAAGTATTTGGACTATAGTTTGACTGGACTACATTCTAAATCCCTCATTTTGAGAGAAAACATTATCATTTATAAAAAAGCCCATCTCCAGCGTACTAGAAATGGGCAAGCTTGCAAACCACTATTGTTTAGTAATACCTTAAATGAGCATTAGCGGCGCTAGCTTTTATAAGTTAAGCTGGTTTATAACTATCGCGCAGGCTGACGATTTGGTTGAAGACCGGCTTATCACCGCTATGTTCTTCGCTATCAGAGATGAAGTAGCCTTCACGCTCAAACTGGAAACGCGTGCCAGCCTCAGCATTGGCAAGCGATGGCTCAACCACGGCCTCAAGCTCAGTCAACGAATTAGGGTTTAGCGCTTGATGCACATCAGCAACACTACTGGGGTCTTCAGCGCTGAATAGCTGCTCGTACATACGTACGGTGGCTGGCACGCCTTGACTGGCCGACACCCAATGAATCACGCCTTTAACCTTACGACCTTCAGGATTATTACCCAAAGTTGCTGGGTCAATCGTGGCTTTTAGCTCAATCACATTGCCAGCGTCATCTAGGACATGCTCAGTTACAGCCAACACATAGGTATTACGCAGACGAATCACGTTTTTTTCTGGTGATAAACGCTTATAACCTGCTGGCGGCTCAATTTCGTAATCGCCTTGATCGATATAGAGCGTTTCAGTAAATGGAATCTCACGCTCGCCCATATCGACATTAGGGTGTTTCGGCTGAGTCAGCCATAAGGTTTGCGCGGCATCATCAAAACGCGCACTGACGCTATCAGCCTTTTGCGACTCCCAACTACTGACTGCTTCGGCAAAGTTAGTAATCGTCACTTTTAATGGTTTGAGCACTGCCATACCGCGCGCAGTGGTGGTTTCCAATGACTGACGAATGCTAAATTCTAATAAGCGAAAATCAACGACGCTGTCTACTTTGGTCACGCCGACACGCTCACAGAAGTCACGTAAGCCTTCTGGCGTATAACCACGGCGACGCATGCCAGCGATGGTAGGCATGCGCGGATCATCCCAACCGCTAACGATATTTTCATCAACCAGCTGCTTTAATTTGCGCTTACTGGTCATCGTATGATCGACATTTAAACGAGAGAACTCATACTGGTGCGGCGGTTGCTCAAAACCGATTTTTTCAACTGCCCAATCATAAAAGGGACGATGATCTTCAAATTCCAGCGTACACAACGAATGGGTAATACCTTCGAGCGCATCAGAGAGCGGATGGGCGAAATCATACATCGGATAAATGCACCATTTATCACCGGTTTGATGATGCGCTTGATGCATGACGCGGTAGATAACGGGATCGCGCATATTCATATTTGGGCTTGCCATATCAATCTTGGCGCGCAATATCGCTTTACCTTCAGCGTATTTACCATCTTTCATATCATTAAAGAGCTTGAGGTTTTCTTCAACGCTAGCATCACGATATGGTGACGCTGTGCCTGCTTCGTTAAATGAACCACGACTCTCTTTGATCTGTTCAGGCGACTGCAAATCGACATACGCATCGCCCTGCTCAATTAATTGCACTGCCCATGCATACATTTGCTCAAAGTAGCCTGAGGCATGATGAGCTTCACCCGCCCACTCAAAGCCCAACCATTTCACATCGTTTTTGATATTATCAATATAGTCTTGCTTTTCTGCGGTTGGGTTGGTGTCATCAAAACGCAGATTACAGACACCACCAAACTCTTTTGCCACCCCAAAGTTTAGGCAGATAGACTTTACATGACCCAAATGCAAGTAACCGTTTGGCTCAGGTGGAAAGCGCGTGACAATTTGCTGATATTTTTGTGCACTGACATCTTCACGAATGATATTACGAATAAAATCGTTTTTTTGCTCGTCTTTTTGTGCATGGTTGCTTGAGTGCTCACTCATCGGGTATTGCTCCTAACGCAAATGGTCAATTCATGCGACGTGCCATCACGCCTCATGGAAAATTCAAACTAATCTATGAAATAAAACTAAGCCATTAAAACAACACTGGCTTATAAAAAATCTCAATCATGAAAATAACAGGTATAAAAATCAAACTATTAGGGC
>NZ_JBQSXN010000092.1:0-12193 GCF_052378235.1 Psychrobacter sp. AOP3-A1-26 | reverse complement strand
TATATACTTATATACTTATATACTTATATACTTATATATTCAATGCATGCTACAGGGATCTGTATTTATGAAGGTAATCGCGGTATTAAATCAAAAAGGTGGCAGCGGCAAGACTACCATCGCAACGCATCTGGCTCGTGGCTTACAGTTGAAAGGCCATAGTGTTCTGCTAGTAGATAGCGATCAGCAGGGCAGTGCGCGTGACTGGAGAGCGGTTGATGAAGACAATCCGGTACCAGTGATCGGGCTTGATAGACCAACACTTGATAAAGATTTAAAAAGCGTCTCTGATAAAGATTATGTGGTGATCGATGGATCGCCGCAAGCTACTAGTCTGGCTATTTCTGCTATAAAAGCGGCTGATTTTATATTGATTCCGGTGCAGCCGAGCCCCTATGATATCTGGGCGACCAGCGATTTGGTTGATTTAGTGCAGCAGCGTATTGAGATGATGGATGGCCAACTAAAGGCAGCCTTTGTCGTCTCACGCGCCATTCAAAATACCAATATTGGTAAAGAGGTTGCAACCGCGCTGCTTGATTATAATCTTCCGGTATTAGAGACCAGAGTGATGCAGCGAGTTGCTTATCCTAATAGTGCCGCCCTTGGTAAGACAGTATTTGATACCGAATCGCCTAGTAGCAATGCGTTACAAGAGATAACCGCATTGGTCAGTGAGATTCAAATCTTTTTTGGTGAGGAGTAAGTCATGAGTTTATCAGCAGGTCGTCCTAGTAAGAACGTTAAGGATCAATTGGCTTTATCGGATGTGACGGACAGTCCCAAAAAGACGGTACGCGTGAATTTTAATTTAGATGAAGATAAACACATTGCGCTCAAGCGGTACGCGCTTGAAAGCCGAAAAACGGTGACTGAGTTGTTGACTGAAATGATTGAGGAAAAATTGGTTGAGCGATAGGTATAAAAAATTCGTTTTTCTATACCTATAAAAAGGATATGTATAAAAAACTCAAAAAATTACACATATCGTCGAACGCTGTGCACCTTACTAGTATCATCAGATGCTTGTTTTCTTAAGCCAGATGCAGAAGCAAGCTGTAAAGAAAATGCCCATGGCAAAACAAGCACTGTTTCCTTCCTATATCAGCACCATATAATAGAACCAAAAACGGTTAGCAGTGCTAAGGTATATTGCCCTTAATCAAAGCGTACTCAATAACGATTTAAGTTACACAAAACATAAGGGGCTTCTAGCCCCATCATTATTCCTATAGGATTTTTTATCATGACAAGTACCCAACAACGTGCCGAACTGCATCGACAAATTTGGCAAATTGCAAACGAGGTTCGTGGCTCAGTCGATGGGTGGGATTTTAAACAGTATGTGTTGGGGACTTTGTTCTACCGCTTTATCAGTGAGAACTTTGCCAATTATATTGAGGCGGGGGATGAGAGCGTTAATTATGCCGCTCTTCCTGATGAAGTGATTACTGCTGATATTAAAGACGATGCGATTAAGACTAAGGGTTATTTCATATACCCAAGTCAGCTGTTTGCTAACGTGGCGGACAATGCGCATAGAAATGAGAACTTAAATACGGATTTGGCTGCTATTTTTAAAGAGATTGAAAGCTCGGCCAATGGCTACCCGTCTGAGCCTGATATTAAGGGTTTGTTTGCTGATTTTGATACCACCAGTAACCGATTAGGTAATACGGTCGCGGATAAAAATACTCGTTTAGCTGCGGTACTTAAAGGGGTGGCTGGCCTTAAGCTGCATCAGTTTGAGGACAGTGAGATTGATCTATTTGGCGATGCTTATGAGTATCTGATCTCAAACTATGCGGCCAATGCGGGTAAATCAGGCGGTGAGTTCTTTACACCTCAAAGCGTGTCTAAACTGATTGCACAAATTGCGATGCATAAACAAGAGGCAGTTAACAAAATCTACGATCCAGCTGCAGGCTCTGGCTCTTTATTGCTGCAAGCTAAAAAGCACTTTGATAATCACATCATTGAAGAGGGTTTTTTTGGTCAAGAGATTAACCACACCACCTATAACCTTGCACGTATGAATATGTTTTTACATAACGTGAACTACGACAAATTTAATATCAAGCTGGGTAATACACTGCTAGATCCGCATTTTGGGGAGGATAGACCCTTTGATGCGATTGTCTCGAATCCGCCGTATTCAGTGAAGTGGATTGGTAGTGATGATCCGACGTTAATTAATGATGAGCGTTTTGCGCCAGCGGGGGTATTAGCCCCTAAATCAAAGGCGGACTTTGCTTTTGTGCTGCATGCATTGAACTATTTATCGAGTAAGGGCCGCGCCGCTATTGTTTGCTTTCCTGGTATCTTTTATCGCGGCGGTGCTGAACAAAAGATCCGTCAGTATTTGGTAGATAACAACTATGTAGAGACGGTGATCTCCTTAGCACCCAACTTATTCTTTGGAACCAGTATCTCGGTTAATATCTTAGTGCTATCCAAGCACAAAACAGAGGGTAAAACGCAGTTTATTGATGCCAGTAAGCTGTTTAAGTCAGAGACGAATACTAACGTACTGACTGATGCGCATATCGAGCAGATCATGACGTTGTTTGATACTAAAGAAGATACGGATTATTTTTCTGCCAATATTGATAACAGTACTATTGCTAAAAATGACTATAACTTATCGGTAAGTGCTTACGTAGAAGCAGAAGATACCAGAGAGGTTATTGATATTAAAACTTTAAATAGCGAACTTGAAACGACAGTTGCTAAGATTGATAAGCTGCGTGCTGATATCGATAAAATCGTTGCGGAGATTGAGGCATGAGTCAGTTAGGTTATATGGAGAAGCTACTTGATGGGGTTGAGGTTGAGTGGAAATTTTTGGATGACATTGCAATAAAGATTTCATCAGGTGGAACACCTAGTACGGGTGTGGCAGAATATTACGACGGTAATATTCCGTGGCTACGAACACAGGAGGTAGATTTTGACGAGATTTGGGATACAGGTGTAAAAATTACGGAATCTGGGTTAAAAAATTCTAGTGCAAAGTGGATACCGGAGAACTGCATAATTATTGCTATGTATGGTGCGACGGTTGGAAAGATTGGTATTAATAAAGTTCCCATGACTACTAATCAAGCTTGTGCGAACATTCATATTGATGAAAAAGTAGCGCATTACCGTTATGTATTTCACTTTTTGTACAGTCAATATGAGTACATTAAGTCGCTTGGTACAGGTTCTCAGACTAATATAAATGCAGGGATTGTGAAGAAGCTAAAAATCCCCATCCCACCCCTTAACATCCAAGCCGAAATCGTCCGAATTTTAGACACATTTGCAGAACTTACAGCAGAACTTACAGCAGAACTTACAGCAGAACTTACAGCACGTCAGCAGCAGTATGCGTACTATCGTGATCAGTTGCTGACGTTTGAAGAGGGGGATGTTGAGTGGAAGGAATTAAGTGAGTTGACTCTATCAACAAGCAATATTAAATGGAGCGATACAGACTCAGTCTATCGATACATTGACCTCTCATCTGTGAGTCGTGAAAATAACAAAATTACTGAAACCACGGAAATAACAGCTGAAAATGCTCCAAGCAGAGCAAAAAAGTTGGTTGAAAAGGATGATGTCATTTTTGCAACAACTAGACCAACCCAGCAAAGAATCTGCTTAATTGACGATGAGTACTCCGGTGGGGTCGTTAGTACAGGATACTGCGTCTTAAGAGCGAACCCTAGTGCTGTAATTCCAAAATGGATTTATTTTTACTTATCCTCATCTAACTTTAAAACCTATCTTGAGGATGTTCAAAGTGGATCCGCTTATCCTGCGGTTTCTGATGCCAAAGTGAAGATCTTTAAAATCCCAATCCCGCCACTTTCTGAGCAAAAACGCATCGTCTCTATTCTCGATAAATTCGACACCCTAACGACATCGCTAACAGAAGGCCTACCGCGTGAAATAGAACTACGTCAGCAGCAATATGAGTATTACCGTGACCTGCTTTTAAACTTCCCTAAGCCTGAGGTACTGGAGCATGACTGAACAAACAAAAACCATTGCTGAATCCAATAATTTCATCGTTTTAAATAAATATACCAAGTGCGATCAGCCTGATGGGGGCTATCAGACTGAAGATGATCTAGAGCGTGAACTACTTAAAGACTTACAAAACCAGGGATATGAGTTTGTTCCTGGTTTAAATTCACCTGAAACGATGCTTGCTAACGTACGTGTACAGCTGCAGATCTTAAATGAAGTGCAGTTTACAGATGCTGAGTGGCAGCGCTTTGTAATGGAGTATCTTGATAATCCTAGTGATAACATCACGGACAAAGCTCGAAAGATTCATGATGACCACATCTATGACTTCACCTTTGATGATGGACACCTGCAGAACATTGCCCTGCTGGACAAAAAAAACATCCCACGTAACAAAGTACAGGTCATTAAACAGTTTGCTCAAAAGGGCACACAAGCCAATCGCTATGATGTGACTGTTTTGGTCAATGGCTTGCCCTTGGTGCAAATTGAGCTTAAAAAGCGTGGTATCGCCATTCGTGAAGCATTTAACCAAGTACATCGTTATAGCAAAGAGAGCTTTAACTCCGATAACTCCTTATATAAATACCTACAGCTATTTGTGATCTCAAATGGCACCGATACCCGCTACTTTGCCAATACCACCAAGCGCAATAAAAACAGCTTTGATTTCACCATGAACTGGGCGAGATCAGATAACACCCTAATCAAAGATCTAAAAGATTTTACCGCGACCTTCTTTCAAAAAAATACCCTATTAAACGTGCTGATGCATTACACCGTCTTTGATGTGAGTAATACCTCATTGGTGATGCGTCCGTATCAGATTGCCGCTACCGAGCGCATCTTATGGAAGATAAACAGTGCTTATCAAGCCAAGAAGTGGAGCACTCTTGAGAGTGGCGGCTATATTTGGCATACCACAGGCTCAGGTAAGACTCTAACCAGTTTTAAAGCTGCCCGCTTAGCAACGTCGCTGCCTTTTATTGATAAGGTGTTTTTTGTGGTGGATCGTAAGGATCTTGATTATCAAACCATGAAAGAGTACCAGCGCTTCTCCCCTGATAGCGTTAATGGCTCCGACAGTACCGCAGGACTCAAGCGTAACCTTGAAAAAGATGATAATAAAATTGTTGTCACCACCATTCAAAAGCTAAACAACCTGATCAAAGGTGAGGCTGATCTACCCATTTATAATAAACAAGTGGTGTTTATCTTTGATGAGGCACATCGTAGCCAGTTTGGTGAAGCACAAAAGAACTTAAAGAAGAAATTTAAAAAGTACTATCAGTTTGGTTTTACAGGCACCCCTATCTTCCCTGAGAATGCCTTGGGTGCAGAGACAACTGCCAGTGTGTTTGGCCATGAGCTGCATTCATACGTTATCACTGATGCCATTCGTGATGAGAAGGTCTTGAAGTTTAAGGTGGACTACAATGACGTTCGCCCACAGTTTCAAGCCATTGAGAGCGAGCAAGATGAGAAGAAACTCACAGCTGCTGAAAACAAGCAGCTGTTATTACACCCTGATCGTATTGAAGAGATCTCAAAGTACGTTTTAAAAAGCTTTAAGCAAAAAACCCATCGCTTAAAAGGAAGTGGTAAAGGCTTTAATGCCATGTTTGCTGTTAGTAGTGTGGACGCGGCAAAGGCTTACTATGAAGCCTTGAGTCAGCTACAAAAGGACAGCGAGAGGCCCTTAAAGATTGCCACTATTTTTTCTTATGCTGCCAATGAAGAGCAAGATGCAATCGGTGACATTGCTGACGAAGGTTTTGAGCCTACCGCCATGAATAGCAGTGCCAAAGAATTTTTAAGCCGTGCTATTAATGATTACAACGAGATGTTTAAGACCAATTACGGCGTAGACAGTAAGTCTTTTCAAAACTACTACCGTGATCTTGCAGGACGCGTTATTAAGCAGGATGTGGACTTACTGATTGTTGTCGGTATGTTCCTGACAGGTTTTGATGCGCCGACCTTAAACACGCTCTATGTTGATAAAAACCTTCGCTATCACGGTCTGATGCAGGCGTTCTCAAGGACTAACCGCATTTATGATGCCACTAAGACCTTTGGTAACATCGTGACGTTTCGTGACTTAGAGCAAGCGACCATTGATGCCATCACTTTGTTCGGGGATAGAAATACTAAGAACGTGGTGTTAGAAAAAAGCTATAGGGAGTATCTAGAAGGCTTTACTGATATTGCGACAGGCAAAGCACGACGTGGCTATTTGGAGGTGATTAAGGAGCTGCAGCAACGCTTCCCTAACCCTGATGAGATCGTCAAAGAGGCAGACAAAAAGGACTTTGCTAAGTTATTTGGTGAGTATTTACGTGTCGAGAACATCTTACAAAACTATGATGAGTTCGCAAGCCTAAAAGCGCTTCAAAGCATAGATATTACTGATACTGAGGCAGTTGAGACATTCCAAGCTGAGCACTATTTGACGGATGAAGATCTTGCTGCCATGCAAAGCATCAATGTACCTGCTGAACGCACCGTACAAGACTATCGATCAACGTATAACGACATACGTGATTGGCTGCGCCGTGAAAAAGCAGCCAAGGATCAAAGCGAGTCCTCGCTTGACTGGGATGAAGTGGTTTTTGAGGTAGATCTTCTTAAATCTCAAGAGATTAACCTTGATTACATTCTTGAGCTGATTTTTGAGCATAATAAGAATACCAAGGATAAGTCCGCCTTGGTCGAAGAAGTACGTCGTGTAATTAGAGCAAGCCTTGGTAATCGCGCTAAAGAAAGCCTAGTGGTAGATTTCATCAATAAAACTAACTTGGATAACATTCCTGATAAATCCAGTATTATTGAGGCATTCTTTAACTTTGCTCAAATAGAGCAGCAGCGTGAAGCCCAAGATATGATTGTTGCTGAAAATCTTAATGAAGAGGCAGCTAAGCGTTATATAACGGCATCTTTAAAGCGTGAGTACGCCAGCGAGAATGGTACGGAGCTAAATGAGGTCCTACCTAAGCTAAGCCCTCTTAATCCACAGTATCTCACCAAGAAGCAAAGTGTTTTCCAGAAAATGTCGGCTTTTATTGATAAGTTTAAAGGTGTTGGTGGGAAGGTCTAGCCAAAATAATAGTTAGCATTTCATCATTGATTCATGACGTAGACTATAAATAGTAAGACCATCGCGTAAACGATGGTCTTACTGTGATCTTGGCGTATAACTCAAATACTATTTTAGCGAAGGTAATTGAGTATATTTAAATAAAGCCAGTAGGGATTAAATCCTTATTGTCATTGCATTTTTACTATCTGGCTAACAGCTGATTGTGTAATACCATACTGTGATGCTATCTGACTTTGAGTATATAAACCAGACATATACAAGCCTCTAATCTGCTGTTTTTCTACCTCTGAAACTGCTGCTGTGGAAATCTGCGAGTTTGATTTAAGCTCGTTAGAGTATCCCCGAACCCTATCTTCTAAATCAAATAATTCTTTACGTTGTTTATTGATTTCAACAATATCTAAATCCCTCGTCGTCGCTAATTTTTCGTTAAGAAGTTCGCGGCTTCGTTGCAAACTTTTGCTTAGATCTTCTACAGCTCTAATATTTGTAGCAATTTCAGAGCGATTTAGCTGTTGTTGAGCTTGTGCAAACTGTACGTTTTCAACTTTTTCAGTTTTGGTCATCGAATACCACCTATGCTTATATAACTTATAATTAACAATATAAGTTATATAAGTATAGAAAGCAATAGATTTTTATCTTTTATCCATTGTTTAAAAAAACTTCACCTAGTTAGTGTGCTTAAGTTTTCTCACTGGTTCGATTCCCTAGTGAGGAATTAAACTGTTAGCTGTATGCTGATTATATCGATTCTAAAGCTTACTTCCTCCTTTAGTTCTTGTTTTTTAACCACGAATGAGGTTAAAATATCGGAAGTCATTACTATGGATTAGGGAAGAAATATGCAGGCTAAAAATATCGAGGTCGTAAATTATAAAAACGAAGCAGAGAGTGATATTGCAAAATTAGGAATTTCTTTGAGATGCTTAGAAAGAGCAATAGAAGAAGGCTTCAGAGCTTTCAGTAGAGAGGGAGAGGATTCTCCTAGAACAGCTGGGGGGTATAATGCCTGGAGCTATATCTTAAAACAGCTAAGATTTGATCTTAGAACATCAAAGTGGGGTGATAACCACCATTCTAATGGTGTTGATGAGATTAGAAGCTTATCAAGAGAAATATCTATCGTTGTTTGTACAGGGGATGAGAATACAGGAATAGTATCAGAAACTCCGAGACCGAAAAATCAGAAAGGCACCGCACTACAAGCAAGAATAGAAACAAATAATCTGCTGTTTGAAAGGAATGATATTACCGTTCCTGAACCAATAGACCCATATCAGACTTGGATATTACTTTTTTATATTGATGAAGGAAAAAAGGAGGTTCGCTATGAGCTATCATTACCTGAGATATATGAGAAAAAAATCATAGTTGGTTGGTCAAAACGTATTATATGTGAGCCTTTCGACATATCTAGCGAACCTAAAGTGAAGCGAAAGCTGGACATAGACCAATCGTCTGAAACTGAAGAAATTGATTTTGAGATAGTACGAAAAAATGGATAAAGAATTTAATCCTGACCGCCTGAAAATAGCACGGTTAAGACGCAAAATGACCTATAAAGAGCTTGCAGCTAGTGTAAAGCTAACATCTAAAACTATCTCTAAGTATGAGAATGACGGTTTTAATAATCCGCCATCAACTGAATCATTAAGCAAGTTAGCAAAAGTGCTACGCTATCCTGTTCAATTTTTTCTTGAAGATAATGTTGATGAATTGCCTACAGAAGCAGTATCTTTCCGCGCTTTGAGTAAAATGACAGCTGCTCATAGAGATGCGGCTATTTCTGCTGGGCGGCTAGGATTTATAGTTAATGATTATATTAGTAGTAAGTTTGAGCTACCTCGACAAGAATTCAAAGACTTACGTGGTATAGAGTCAGAAGCTGCTGCTGAGTATATGAGAGATTATTGGGCTTTAGGCAACAAGAAAATTAGTAATGTTGTCCATCTATTAGAATCTAAAGGGGCTAGAGTATTCTCTTTAGCGGAGAACACTCTAGATGTCGATGCGTTTTCTTTTTGGAAAGAAAATATACCGTTTATTTTTTTAAATAATAAAAAATCTGCCGAACGTAGTAGGTTTGACTCTGCTCATGAATTAGGTCACCTCCTTTTACACAAGCATGCGTCACCTTTCGATAGTGAGGCACCTGCAGGCTCTCTCTTTTCCACTAGATACGCAGAACAACAAGCCGATGACTTTGCATCTGCTTTTTTAATGCCAGCTAAAAGCGTAATCGATGCAGCTCCTACTTTTATTACACTAGAATCTGTTGTAGAGCTAAAGAGTAAATGGGGAGTTTCGGCAGTCAGTTTGATAGTACGTTTGAAAAAACTAAATTTAATCACGGATTGGCAGTATCGTCGGCTGATGCAAGAAGCGTCAATAGAGGGTTATAGGAAAAGGGAACCAAAACCTATTGAGAGAGAAAAATCACTTATTTTTGAAAAAATATTACCTCTTTTAGCAGATGATGGCCTTAGTGTTAAGAGTTTCGCCACTGAGCTTAAATTGCCTATAGATGAGGTAACAAATCTGATGTTTATGCCAAGACTAGTGTAATCTCGTTCAGAGAAATAGAACCCATATAATCACTTAGGATTAAATAAATGATATAGTCAGCTCAAAATAAAATTGTTATGGTTAGGGCAAACATCATAAAACAATTTGGATAAGTCGTTTTCCATCCAGCCTTGGCGTAGAAACTTCACCTGAGCCCATTTCTTTTCGATAGGGTTTAGGTCTGGGCTGTACGGCGGCAACCAAAGAATACGATGCCCGTGCCTGTTTAGTAGCTTTTGAATGCGTTTGCTCTTATGAAATTTGGCGTTATCCATCACAATCACGCATTTGGTTTTAAGACTTGGGATTAGGGTTTGTTTGCACCAGTTGTAGAATATGCTGCTGTTGATGTTTGTCTCAAAGTAATCAAGCGCAAACAGCATCTTTTCATACAGAGCACCAATAACGTTGGTTCGCTTTTTACCTTGCCAGTTGTAGCTATCGATACAAGGCTTACCAATCGGTGCATAACCATGAGAGCGAATGGTTTCAGACTCAAAGCCGCTTTCGTCCATATATACAATGGGGTAGCCTTGCTGCTTAAAGTGCTCAAGCTTATTCTGATACGCCGCTCTTTTGATCGGACAGGCTTTTGGATGTTCTAAAGTCTTTTTTTTGACTGATGCCTAGGCGCTTTAGGGCATGATGAATGCCTGTTTTACTACAGTTTAAACGACGTGCTCGCTCGTACTGATAATCATCAGGATGTTCTTTGACATCATTGAGTAGCACGTCATCTGGTATTTTATAGGGTTTGGTTTGCCTGGTTGTTTTACTATGAACACGTCTCTTCCAGTTTTGTATGGTGGTTGGGCTGAGGTTATAGAATTTAGCTGCCTCGGCAAAGGTCATACCCTCGTCTAAGCTTTTTAGTACTTGTTTGCGGAAATCTAGTGAGTAAGTCATGGTCTTTATAATAACAATTGAATTTGTTAATTATTTTATAACATTTTTAAGTAGGATTGACTATAGTTAGAACATGTTTTGAATGTTTAACCTGTGGCCAAAAACATATTTTCCGAGTACAAGTAGGCCAATCTAATTATCAAAAACATGAGGTTAAATGTCATACATGTCATGAAAAAATAGTTATCTCTTTTGACTTGGATCAGGATGCAGGAGAAATTGCAATAAACAGTTTAGAGAACTGTCAGCCAGCTATTCTAAACAAACCCTCTGATGGCTTACTATTACCTACAGAATATTTGAGTGATGATTTTCAAGTATCAGAGTCGGATCGGAAGGCACAAATGTCTTTTCCTGCTCTAAAACTAATGCAAGCAATGAGACAGCAGGTTGAAGATAAGAAACTAGTAGCTTACCCAAAAAAAGTTTCAACTCATATTTTAGATCAATGGAAAATAGTTAAAAAATCATGGAGTCTAACGCGAAGTAATCAGCATGAACTAGCTAAAAAGGAATTTGAGAAATACAATAAAATTTGTGATATCGGCGAACTTGATTTAGAAAGTGCACTTTATGCGTTTACTAGAGAATACATTATCTTGAATCCTCATATACAAGAAAATTTTGCTGAATCTATAGGTTGGCTAAGATCTATAGATGACAAAAAAATCAAAGACTTATCTGTATATTTTGATACGGTTAACGATGAGCATATGAGAAGATACTATGAAACGTTTAATAGTTTCTTCGAAAACTATAGTGAGTTTAGCCAAGTTCAATTTTCGCACTTTCTTCCAAATAATTTTGTAGCTACATCTAATTCTTTTGAATCTGTAAGAATGTTCTATGGCAACTGTTTTGAGCATCTTGGAAGTAATTTAGATATCATTGCATGCTTGAACAATATACAAAATGGTAGAAATTATGACCAGTTTGAACGGATGAATTTAAAGCAATACAACTCACTTGATAAAGCAAATAAGCTGGGACCTCTAAGGAATACACCAGAAATATTTGATATTTTTAAGTCTTTTGATAATAAATTACGAAATGCCTCTCATCACGGGCATATGGTCTGTGAAAATAATATCGTTAAATTTAAGCTGAATCAAAATAAAGATTATGATGAAATCACATACACAAATTATTTAATAAAGTGTAAGTCTATATTTGACTCTATGTGCCTTGTTTTGATGTTAGAGTTATTTTTCAAAAGGGTTATATGTGAAAAATCTAAAACTCCTAGAAAAAGTACATTAGGCAATGCAATAAGAAGAAGCATGTATAAGATATAATATGTTACTATCTACTAAATTCTTCAGATAGAGCTAATAGATAAGGTATGCCTCTGCCTTACTAATAACAACCTAAGATCGAGGATTTACAGTTGGAGCCTACAGGCGTAAAAAGTTAAAAATACTAAATGACGCAGGAACGCATGTTGTTCTTAAAGTGTCTATTGCTCCTCTGAATTTTATTGAGTATACCTATGGCGAATCAATCAGGTGCCTTCACTGGTTCGGTCCCCTAGTGAGGACTTGAATGGAGTCGTGGATTAGAGAGGTTTAACACGGGGTGTTGAGTTTGGTAAATGCGTAGTAC
>NZ_JBQSXN010000091.1:0-12289 GCF_052378235.1 Psychrobacter sp. AOP3-A1-26 | reverse complement strand
TTAAAACATAAAATACTTCTTAATAAACAACCAATGCTGGACGGACACTATGAGTACGACGAGCGCAAATGAAGCCTATTCACAGGCCACACCATCGAGCCAAGCAGCAGCCGCTAATCAATGGGTGCTTGCCAGTAACAATAAAGGCAAACTTGCTGAGTTTAAAAGACTGTTTGATGACGCCAATTTAAACGTCACCATCGTCCCGCAAGGTCAGCTTGATATCGATGATGCGATTGAAGATGGGCTGAGCTTTATAGAAAACGCCATTATCAAAGCGCGACATGCCAGCCGAGCCAGCGGACTACCAGCGATTGCGGATGATTCAGGGATTTGTGTACCCGTACTGGGCAACGCACCGGGTATTTACTCTGCGCGCTATGCCGGTGAGCATGGTAACGATGACAAAAATAATGCCAAGCTTATTGCTGACTTACAGCCCATTCGCGATGCGCAGACTAACGAACCGATTAAAGGGCTATTTGTTTGTGTATTGGCCATGGTTCGTCATGCCGATGATCCGCTACCGATTATCGCGCAAGGATTGTGGCACGGTGAGATTTTAGAGACGCCCCATGGTGAGGGCGGCTTTGGCTATGATCCGCTGTTTTGGTTGCCAGAGCTGCAAGCGACTGCTGCCAGCTTGAGCGCTGCTGATAAAAACCGCATCAGTCATCGTGGACAGGCGATTGAGCAATTATTGGCGCAGCTGCCTTTATAGGTGTAATGGACTATAAATGTAATATAGCCGTTCCACTATAAAAAAATACAGTACTACTGGGATAAATTTTGCGTAGCCTCTGTCTGCGCAGGCACAGCAAGCAAGCAAGAAAAATTTGTCCCAGTAACACGTGATAATATTTGTACTTATTTTATTTAGGACTGACTATAGATTTAAATTCACTTGACCGTAAACAGATAATTTTTACTTTAATAAACAGATAGATTATACTGTTCTACTTTTAAAATTTTGCTGAAAGCCGTTATTTGCCTGCATAATTGAGCAAAAAACGTTATTATGCGACCTATTAACGCTTTATTATTGATATTTGTAGTGTCTATTAAGATAAATAGCTTCGCTTTTTAGTATCATTTAGTGCCCGCGGTAATGACTAAAGGCATTGACTACCGAGCTGCTAGCTACCGATGTCCCCTATTTATTCCAACGGCAATCGACAGTAAGCGCCCGTATTTTGGGGCACGATTGCCTATTATTTATTATTTAATCCTAAAGGTGTAATGAACATGGCTACAGATTTACAAGTCACAACCAACAAGCTTTCTAATAAAGAAACTCAGCTAACGGTTAAAGTGCCCGTTGAAAAAATCCAAAACAAAGTTGAAGGCCGTATTCGCCAAGTTGCGAAAACTGCCAAAATTGACGGTTTCCGTAAAGGTAACGTTCCAATGTCACATATCCGTTCACAGTACGGTGCTGGCATTCAACAAGAAGTGATCAACGATGTGATCCGTGATACGGTCTTTGAAGCGATCAAATCTGAAGACATCCGCGCCGTTGGTATGCCTAACATCGACGACGTAAAACTTGAAGATGATTTCTTAGTTTATCAAGCGACTGTCGAAATCTTCCCAGAAGTTGAAGTTCAAGGTATCGATGAAATCGAAGTTGAGCGTCACACTGCGACGGTTAACGAAGAAGACGTCGACACCATGATCGAAAACCTACAAAAGCAACGTGAAGAGTTCGTCGAGAAAAAAGGCATGGCGGCAAAAGACAACCAAGTAACCTTTGATTTTGAAGGTACAATCGACGGTGAGAAATTTGAAGGTGGTTCATCTGAGGACTTCAAACTGGTCATCGGTAGCAACCAAATGATTCCAGGTTTTGAGACTGGCATTAAAGGCATGAAAGCTGGCGAAGAAAAAGTCATCGACGTGACCTTCCCAGAAGATTACCAAGCTGAAAACTTGGCTGGTAAAGAAGCACAATTCAAAATCAACGTAAAACTGGTCGAAAGATCTAAATTGCCTGAAATCAACGAAGAGTTCCTTGAGCTATTCGGCGTAACAGAAGGCGGTGTTGAGAAGTTAAAAGAAGACGTGCGCAAAAACATGGAACGCGAAATCAAAAACGCAGCACGTAGCCAAGTGAAACAAGCGACTTTTGACGCACTACTAGAAAAGAACGAGTTTGACGTACCGAACGCCATGCTAGAGCAAGAAATTGAGCGTCAGCGCAACATGATGATGCAGCGTTTTTCTCAGCAGTTTGGTGCCAATGCTGATAGCTTCGATAAAGACATGCTGCCAAACGAGCTGTTCGAAGAACAAGCGTTACGTGCTGCCCGTCTTGGCATCATCGTTGCTCGCGTTATCGACACCAAAGGCTTAGAAGTCGATCAAGAGCGCGTTGAAAGCTTCATCAAAGAAGCCGCTGAAAACTACGAAGATCCAGCAGAAGTCATCGAGTACTATACCAATGATAAACAGCAACGCGCTAACATTGAGTCTGTGGTACTAGAAGACCAAGTGGTTGATTATCTAATCGAGCAAGGTAAAGTGACGGACAAAGAAGTCAGCTACCAAGACTTGCTAGCCGCTCAGCAACAGCAGCAACAAGCGATGTAAATTCTTAAGAGATAACTTCTTAGGAGCTAACTTTGCAAATTGCCATTAATTGGTAGATAGCTTAGCTTGAACCAAAAATGCCCTAACACATTGTTAGGGCATTTTTATTGGTACTCTGACAAAGGGTCAAGGCTATCTTTATAAACAGTTTATAGCTGAGCCCCTTGATAAATGTGTACAGACGCCTTATTAATAGGGAGTCACTCATATTATTAAGAACACTCATGTTATTAATACAAAGTCATTTTTCACATTAAAACGTTACTATTACTCTAATAAAAAAGTTACCATTGGCTCAATTATTTTTTTGCGGCTATTGTTAGTAGGCATTATTATTGGCGACTTTCAATATTAACTGCCTTTTATTGGCCTTGATAATTTTTATTAGCGGATAGGTTTTATTACAAGCCAGCAATGTTTACAATGATAACCACCAATAAAAATTTAGCCAGCAGCTAACCTTAATCCCTTTATTCTATATACTTATAAACAGGACATCTTTATGACAGATTATGATCGCATCACTGCCAACCCGCATTTTGATATGCTCATGAGTGCGCATGACAATGTACAAAGCACGACTCAAGCCGCATTAGTACCGATGGTGGTTGAGCAGTCATCTCGCGGTGAACGCTCGTTTGATATCTTTTCGCGCCTATTGCGTGAACGCGTTATCTTTTTGACCGGTCAAGTCGAAGACCATATGGCCAATCTAATCGTCGCTCAATTATTATTCTTAGAAGCAGAAAACCCTGACAAAGACATTCATTTATACATCAACTCACCAGGCGGCTCAGTGAGTGCTGGTTTAGCGATTTTTGATACCATGAACTTTATCAAGCCAGAAGTATCGACTATCTGTATGGGCGGCGCTTATAGCATGGGTTCATTCTTGCTTGCGGCAGGTGAAAAAGGCAAACGTTATGCGCTAGCCAACTCTCGCGTGATGATTCATCAGCCTTCAGGCGGCGCGCAGGGTCAAGCGACAGATATCGAAATTAACGCGCGTGAAATTCTAAAAACACGTGCCCGTTTAAATGAGATTTTAGCTGAGCGTACGGGTCAACCAGTAGAGAAAATCGAAAAAGACGTTGAGCGTGATTTTTGGTTGGATGCTAAAGAAGCCAAAGAATATGGTTTGGTTGACGAAGTATTAGAGCGCCGCCCTGCTTCTTTATAATTACTGTGATGGTAGACGTATAAGAGCAGAAGCCTTGATAAGCATCAAGCGCCTTAACGATATACATTTTGGCCTTGATGTCAATAATCAGAATACTTGTGAGTTTTAAATTTTAGGAGCGCCTTTTATGGCAGAAGATAACACCCCGCAGTGCTCGTTTTGCGGCAAAGCCAAAAGCGATGTACAGCAGCTGATTGCCGCCGACGATGCCAATATCTGTAATGAATGTATCGAGCTATGTACCGATTTAATCGCTGACAGCGCCGAAGACGGTGATGATGATAGCGAAATCGATACCTCTTGGGTCAATAAAAAGCTACCAACGCCAAAAGAGTTGCGTGCCAAACTTGATGAATACGTCATCGGACAGGATGCTGCCAAGAAAGCATTGGCGGTTGCGGTTTATAACCACTATAAGCGTCTAAAAGTTAGCCAAACCTTAGCCAGCGATAGCAAAAAAGCCAAAATTGGCGCTGACGATGCAATGATTGAACTAGCCAAAAGTAATATTTTGCTGATTGGTCCAACAGGTTCTGGTAAAACATTACTGGCACAAACTTTAGCACGTCTGCTAGATGTGCCTTTTGCGATGGCGGATGCGACAACTTTGACCGAAGCGGGTTATGTCGGTGAAGACGTTGAAAACATCGTTCAAAAGCTATTGCAAGCATCAGACTATGATGTGAGCAAAGCCGAACAAGGTATCATCTATATCGATGAGATTGATAAAATTAGTAAAAAAGGTGACAACCCGTCTATCACCCGTGACGTATCAGGCGAAGGCGTACAGCAAGCTCTGCTAAAGCTTATCGAAGGCACCGTTGCTGCTATTCCGCCTCATGGCGGTCGTAAGCATCCACAGCAAGAGCTGATCCAAGTTGATACTAGCAATATCTTAATCATCGTTGGTGGCGCGTTTGCAGGTCTTGATGCTGTCATTCAACAGCGTACAGAAAAAGGTGGTATTGGTTTTAACGCCGATATCAGCTCAAAAGATGACAGTAAACGCAGCTCAGATTTGCTACAGCAAGTTGAGCCAGAAGATTTGATCAAGTTTGGTCTTATCCCTGAGCTGATTGGTCGTTTGCCAGTACTGGCTGCGCTACAAGAGCTTGACGAAGAAGCCTTGGTACAGATTCTCACTGAACCAAAGAACGCTTTGGTAAAACAGTATAAGTATCTGTTCGATATGGAAGGGGCTGATATTAGCTTTACTCAAGAAGCCCTCGATGCCATCGCTAAAAAAGCCATGGAGCGTAAAACAGGGGCGCGTGGTTTGCGCTCTATCGTTGAAAACGCGCTACTTGAAACCATGTACGAGCTACCATCAATGAAAGATGCTAAGACCGTCATGGTTGATGCAGAAGTAATTAATGAAGGTAAAACACCTAAAATTGATTAATGCATGGTTGGATTAAAACAGTCCGTTATTCATTGGCTGTTCTATTAAAAAAGCGTCTGGCATCATGCTAAGACGCTTTTTTTACGCTTGATTTTTCTCATTTTTTATTACATACAATATAGTTGATTCACTTTTTAAGAGTGACAGCAGCGTTTATTAAACGACATGAGCCCTCCTCACAAATCGTGCTAAGGTAGAAATACTCTGAAATTTCTACTATTTCTCTCTTAAACAAAGGACTGTTTATCATGCTCAATAACCTCACTGCTATAACAACCTCTTTGCGTCAACACCTACCTTTTTCTCCTGATACAGACCACGACATTGCGCCTTATTATCATAATCACGTCGCGGCGATTACTGGAGCAGGCTCTGGTATGGGGCGTGAGCTTGCCATCCATTTGGCACAGATGGGTTGCCACGTGGCGTTATCAGATATCAATGCTGAACAATTGGCACAAACCCAAGAACTGCTCATTGGTTACGACATTAAAGCCACCACGACCGTACTCGATGTTTCAGACAACAAAGCCGTTAACGATTGGGCAGATAGTGTGATGGCTGATTATGGTAAGGTGAATTTTATCTTTAACAACGCTGGCGTGGCACTCTATTCAACCGTAGAAGGCAGTAGTATTAGTGAGCTTGAATGGATCATGGGTATCAATTTTTGGGGTGTGGTCTATGGCACCAAAGCATTCTTACCATTGATTAAAAATAGCGTGAAGCAAAGCGAGTCTACTAATCATAATATAGACAACAAATCACGCCAATTTAACGAACACGGTCACGTCGTCAACATTTCCAGCCTATTTGGTTTGACCGCTCAGCCTTCGCAATCTGCTTATAACGCCAGTAAGTTTGCCGTACGTGGTTTTACCGAAAGCTTGCGCTAAGAGTTAGACATTCAGCGCTGCGGTGTCTCAGCAACTTGTGTGCATCCAGGCGGCATTAAAACCAATATTGCCAATAGCGCGCGTGGCAATGACAGTATTAGTGATCTGGGCATGCGTAGCGGCCGTAAAGCCATCAGCAGCTTTAATAAATTCTTAAAGTTCGATGCCAGTGAAGCTGCTTGGATTATTTTACAAGCAGCCGCGACCCAACAACCGCGTTGCTTGATTGGTAACGATGCCAAGATGATAGATGCGGTACAGCGCCTGTTCCCATCGCGTTATGGTCAGGTATTAAATAACATCAATAAAATATCTCGTAAATTAAAAGGTAAGAAACGTTCAAAAACTGCTGCTACGAAATGACTAGAACGCGTCCTTCTGCTGAACGAAAGCGACTAAATGAGCTATAAAAAGTACCACATCAAAAAAGGCGCTCAAACATGGGTAATGTTTGAGCGCCTTTTTTGATGTGGTAAGCAGTATTGGCTTTTATCTCAGTTTCCGTCTCTTTTTTATAGGTTATTGAATAAATTTGCTTTTATTTTTAATTTAAAAACACTTTACTTATTTGTATTTGGTACAATTATATTACTAGCATCTTACAGATTGATTACTTGTTGGATTTTAATAGGCAGAGTTGGGTTGAGAAGTTATTAAAATGGCCTTGAATACCTAAGGACGCTTCTTGATGTTCCTTATACTTTTAGCACGTTATTTATCTAAAACACAAAATTATTTCTGCCATTATGGTATCTAAATTACCATATAAATCTATATTTACATATTATTTTTTAAGATAAGGATATTCCAATGAAAAAAATCCCCAATACTAATTACTCCTCCCTATTAGTAGCGACTATTTTTGCGATTAGTGCTGCCAGTGTGACGGGTTGTAGTAATAGCGAAGATACCAAAGCTGTCGACCGTGTCGAAGAAGCAGCAGCATTGGCACGTGTAAAAGATTTGGAATCTCGTGCAGAGGCATTAAAAGATAACATGCCAGCTGCCAATGATACGACGGCGCCCACTGGCGGCGACACCACAGCAAGCGCCAAACCTTCTATCAAAATGCCAGATCAATCAACGATTCCAGATGATGAATTTGGTGCAGCGGTAAAGCGCGGCCTACAACTGGCTAACCACACTTATAAAGAGCTACCAGACAACGTCGGTAACCAGCTTAACTGTACCAGTTGTCACTTAGGTAATGGCGCAGAAGCCTTCGCGGCACCTTGGAATGGCATGCCAGGTATTTATCCTATTTATCGTACACGTGCGGGTCGCGTCAATACGATTCAAGAGCGCATCAATGGTTGTTTTGAGCGTTCAATGAATGGTAAGCCGCTTGACTTAGCTTCAGATGATATGAACGCCATGGTCTCTTATATGAGCTGGCTGTCACAAGACTTACCCTTTGGTGTTTCACCTGAAGGTCGTGGTTTTGTTAAAGTTGACAAGTCGTTAGAGCCAAATACCGATAATGGCAAAAAGTTATTTGCTGAAAAATGTACGGTTTGTCATGGAGAGAATGGCGAAGGTCAATACAACGATGATGGCACTTACCTCTATCCAGCAGTCGCTGGTGATAAGTCATTCAACGACGGTGCGGGTATGGCGCGTACCTATACCGCAGCATCATTTATCAAAGGCAAAATGCCGTTCGGTCAAGGCAACTCGCTCAGCGACCAAGAAGCAGTCGATATTGCAGCTTACTTTACCCACTTGCCACGCCCTGTAAAAGCCAATAAAGAGAAAGATTGGCCAAATGGTGATGCGCCTAAAGACGTACGTCGTTAATTTTTAAAAACCTTTATGATATTTACCATAAAAACCCCAGCTATCAAAATAGCTGGGGTTTTTATGCATTATACCTAACATAATATAGTCGCTTAAAGATGATATCGATACAGGCTCTACTGCTGGTATAAATTTTTCTTGCTTGCTGTGCCTACGCAGACAGAGGCTGCAAAAAACTATACCAGCAGTCTCGTAAAACTTTTAAGGTAATCTCATATCACCTTCAATCAACCAGCCCATACGGCGCATCACATAAGCCACGATACCGGCAATGATAGCGGGTAATACAAACATCAATAAAATAATTGCTGTCCATAGCTGCGTCATACTCATCAACTCTTGTGACGCTTCAATCACACCAAACACGCCCACCAATCCAGCAGTTCCCATACCCGCACCAGTGGCAGTACAAGCAAGCCCGAAACCAACGGTTGCAATGGGACCGACAATGGCACTGGCTATGACAGCAGGCAATAAAACGATGGGCTTTCTAAGGACATTGGGAATCTGTAGCATACTGGTGCCCAACCCCTGCGATACCACACCGCTAACACCATTATCTTTAAAGCCCGCAACGGCAAAACCAATCATATGCGCCGCACAGCCTACTACTGCGGCCCCGCCCGCAAGGCCACCAAGCCCAATGGCAATGCAAATGGCGGCACTAGATGTCGGTAATGTCAATAAAATACCAACCACCACCGCAATGACAATACCCATTAATAGCGGCTGTAACTCAGTGGCCGCTTGAATACCCTGACCAATGGCATTGACTGCCGCAACGACAGGAGGATTCAACAACGCACACACGGCCAATGCCACCGCACACACTAATAAGGGCACGAGTAAAATATCAAGCTTGGTCTTGCCCGCGACCCAAGTGCCCGCACGATAAGCAAATACGGACGTTAAATAGGCACCGATTGGGTTCCCAGGTAAAGCAACAAACGTCGCAGGCCCTCCCACTTGCGGGGTAAAGATCGTCCCTGCCATCAGCGCTTCAGAATGAGCACCAAGCATTCCTGCCACCAAACAGCTGAGCATGACTAGCGTCGGTGCTTTGAGATAATAAGCAATGCCTACCCCGATACCCGCTCCCATTAATACCGATGCCAGCTTACCCACCGCGACCAATGCAGGTAAATTTAACCAACCACCGATTTGTGAGATGATAAGACCCGCAATTAACGTGACAAATAGCCCTAAAGCCATGCCAGTAAATGCATCGATAAAATACTTCTGAAAAAAGGCTTTAATCATGTCCGTAGGTGGCGTTGCTGAAGTCGATACCGTCATAGCTATACTCTTTGTAGAAGTGTTAATGAGATAAAATTAAAATCTGAGTAAAACTTTACTAAAAATAAGAGATAAAAAAAGCGTCATTGCGACGCTTTTTTATTATAAATCAACCACTAAAGCTATTCCAAGCAACTTAACCTAACGACGCTGTTCAACGATAATAGAATCAATACCATTATTCTGTAGGCGCTGCTGAGCAGTAGTGACTGCTTGACGGTTATTCATCGGCCGTGAAATCACTTGATAGATTGGCAAACCACTACCTGTAGTATTTTTCACCACTTTAGCATCTACACCTGCCATTAGCACCTGTGCACGGCGGCGGTCCGCTTCATCAGCATCACCAAAGCTATTGATCTGCAAAATATAGGTAGCAGCGGGTTTGGCCGCTTGAATGTTGGCAGCACCTGAGCCAGTACTGTTGGTTCGATTGGCATTGTTAGTTCGATTGGCATTATTGTTGCTAGCAGGCGTCGAACCATCGTAAGTCGCATCCTCTTCGACAACAACAATATCGCCATCATCACCGCTATTATTAGTGGCAGCGTTGTTACCACTGCTATCACGGCTTGGTGTGATAACTGTGTTTTCAGAGATACCAAAATTACCTGTATCATCGTTACGATTCGAGGCAGTATCTTCTGGTTGATTGACGACCACATCAGGCTCAAAGTCAGAGGTTTGTCCTAATGGACGGTTACTGGTTTCACCAAAATCTTCATCAGGAATAGTGGCCATTTCTTGATTGGGTAAAATATCGTAAAACTCATAATCCCCATTATCAGTATCAGTATCGACACGCTGCTGTACCTGACGATCAGAATCATTACCTGCATTTCTGTCAGCGGGACTGAAATCAAATAATGGCGATAGGTATATAAACACCCCGATCATAAGCGTCAATATTGCTCCGACAAACATCCATAATAAGCCTGATACGCTACTTGTTTTACGCTTTTCAGTCGCGCCTTTAGGTTTTTTGGCTAGCATGGCTTTGCATCTCCCTACTGAATCTAACTATCAACTATCATCAAATTATTGCTATCAATCGTCTATTTATGTTACATAATAAATGCTACATGCTAGACGGTGCCGACAACCCTAATAAATTAAGCCCATTGGCCAATACTTGGCGTACCGCTTTAGACAAACGCAGGCGGGCTTGCATCAAATCCATCTCATCCGAGCTTGGTGTCTCGCCCGACGTCAAGCTCACGGGCAAAATACGATTGCTGTCATACCAACCATGGAACAGTGCTGCCAATTCTTTTAAATAATTGGTCAATACATGCGGCTCGTAACCCGTCGCTGCACGCAGCAATGTCGCTGGATATCCCGCTAGCAGTTTAATCAGCTCATCTTCGTTCGGTGCGCTGAGTAAGTTTTGCTGCTGCAAGCCGATCGCATCGTCTACTACAAAGCCGCTGTTTTCTAGTTTTTCTAATACTCGGCAAACACGTGCATGCGCATATTGGATGTAATACACTTGGTTGTCTTTACTCTGTGATTTGGCAAGCTCTAAGTCAAAATCAACATGCACTTCAGGCTTACGCGCGACATAATAAAAACGCGCCGCATCATTGCCAACTTCCTGGCGCAGTTCGCGTAAGGTCACAAATTTGCCCGAGCGAGATGACATCTGCACTTTTTCACTGCCGCGCCATAGTGCGACAAACTGTACCAGCACCACATCGAGACGCTCAGCATCGATGCCAAGCGCTAATAAAGCCGCCCTTACTCGCGGTACATAACCATGGTGGTCTGCACCCCAGACGTTAATGACTCTATCAAAACCGCGATCAAATTTATTTTTATGATAGGCAATATCAGAGGCAAAGTAGGTAGATTGACCATTGGCACGGCGGACCACACGGTCTTTTTCATCGCCAAAATCGGTCGATTTGAACCAAATATTGCCATCTTTTTCGTATAGATAGCCTTTTTCATCTAAGATTTGTAAGACTGGCTCAATTTCACTATCAATCGACCTTTCGCTAAACCAGCATTCGTAACTCACGCCAAAGTCATTTAGGTCATCTTTGATGTCGGCCAAAATACTACTCAACGCAGCATTTAAAAACAGCTCATAACCATCGCCAAGTAATGCTTTGCTATTGGCAATTAGACCATCGATGTGCGCTTCTTTATCGCCTGATAGCAGTGTTTTTTCGCCATCAGTATTTATCTCAAACTGAGCGTCTTCTGGCACATCTTTAGCGATTTTTGCAAAATCATGCACATAGCTAGTACCATGTTGTGCTTTTAGCGTTTGAGCAATATCACTGACATAGTCACCCTGATAACCATTAACTGGGAAGGTTATTTGTTCGCCATTGGCTTCTAGATAACGCAAATAGGTGCTGGTGGCCAAGATATCCATTTGACGACCGGCATCATTGACATAATACTCACGCGTGACGTCATAGCCAATCGCTTCAAGCAAGTTTGCCACGCTCATACCAAAGGCAGCACCGCGTCCGTGACCGACATGCAAACTAGAGGTTGGATTGGCAGAGACGAATTCAACTTGTACTTTTTGACCATCAAACTGCTTACTTAAACCAAAGCGGTCTTGCAAGGTAAAGATATCGTCTAATACGGCAAACTTGGCTTCCGCATTTAAGAAAACATTAATAAACCCAGGACCTGCGATTTCTACTTGGCGAATATTTTGATTTTCGGGCAGAGCATTGACGATTTTTTCGGCAAGCTGGCGCGGGTTGACCTTGGCGGCTTTGGCAGCAGTAAGCGCGATGTTGCTGGCAAAATCACCATGACTCAGGTCTTTAGTACGGGTGATTTGGCTGTTGTTTTTCCAGTCAGCTGGTAGAGTGCCATCTGCTTGTAAAGTAGTAATAGCATCGTTAAATAGTGAAGCAAGGGTATCAATTTGGGCTTGTGACATAGGGATTTGAACTCAATTAAATAAACAACAAAAACGGGGTAAAAATGTGGTGGATGCAAACAGTTAATAACTGCGTATTATAATGGCGACCGACATTGCAAGGGATAAAATAATGTAAAAATATAAGTAACCTGTAAATATAACAATCTTTGCGCTTTATTGCACCATTTGCACCAAAATTAGCCCTAAAATCTTATGGTTATGGCAGCCAGTACTTATAG
>NZ_JBQSXN010000090.1:0-12341 GCF_052378235.1 Psychrobacter sp. AOP3-A1-26 | reverse complement strand
CATTTTTTATTTCCCAAACGTCTCAAATTACATGTAGTAAGAAATCTATTTCATTTTGCAGGACAATACGGTTGGTTCTTAGGCATAGGGCTACTGCCCTTAGCGACCGTTTTTGCTATTGAATTCACTGTCCCTTTTTGGACGATAATTATATCGTATCTTTTCTTAAAAGAGTCTATAACTGTCAAAAAAGTTGCTGCCGTACTATTAGGTATTCTAGGGGTAATAGTCATCGTACAACCTAATACAGAGGGCGCCAACTATGCGTCACTAATCGTTCTGGGTGCAGCTATTTGCTATGCCTTTTCTCATGTTTCCACAAAATCATTATCTAATAGCGAAAGCCCAATAACCATCATTTTTATGATGTGTCTGCTTCAAGCGCCTTTAGGATTACTTTTATTTATAGAAGGCTGGACAACGCCGTTAGATATTCAGTGGCTATGGCTTATAATTATAGGAGTGACAGCCCTATCAGCACATTATTGTATGACCAAAGCCATGCAACATGCAGAGGTCACATTCGTTGTAACCATGGATATGTTTAGATTACCGCTAATCTCAATCATTGGTGTGCTGTTATATTCTGAAAGTTTTAGCGTGGCCTTAGTCATCGGTATAATACTGATAATGGCTGGTAATTCATTAAATATATACTCTAAGAATACAGATAAAGTAAGACAATAGATAAAGACAGTATTGCCCGATAGCGAACTTAAGTATATTTAATCAGTTTAACGTCCTCTAAGAATCGAAAGAACAAAAAAAAGACCTCGCCACATTAGATGACAAGGTCTTTTATTAAGTCAAAGTATCAACTTTAAAAACTTGAGTTGTAAGGAATACAAGCACTACTAATTTAGGGTTAGCTTATATAACAATGCTAATCAGGTTTTTAGATTGATATTAAGAAGGATGCACCATATCTGCTGGCGTCACCCACTCATCAAACTGTGCTTCAGTTAACAGCTCTAACTCAACCGCTACTTGCTTCAAGGTTTTGTTTTCTTTATAAGCGGTCTTAGCGATTTTCGCTGCCTTTCTCGTAGCCACAATACGGGTATTAAGCATACTCAATAGGCTCAATCTCATCTAAAAAGTGTAAGTCATCAGATTCAACTAGACGTAGCTCATAAGTGGATTGTAGATTTAGCCAGAACTGAGCATTACCACCAAAATACTTGGCTAAGCGCAATGCTGTGTCTGCGGTAACGCCTCGCTTCTCACGTACGATCTCATTAACACGCGCAGGCGTAACGCCCAGCTGGTTTGCAAGCGCAGTGGCGCTCATATCGAGCGGCTCAAGAAAATCTTCTCTTAATACTTCACCAGGATGAATTGGGCGCATACCATTCTTAATCATGAGTTTCTCTCCCTCTCTTATTGTTCAGCTAGATTAAGGGCTGTATAGAATTCAGCTAAGGAACTAACAGAGACTATTTTTTAGGCAATTCGACGCCAAAAATAGTAAGTTTAGTCATTCTAAGCGCGATAGTTTTGGCTATGAAGTGGCAAAAAATAGTCCTGTTCCTTCGGACTGATGCTAAAATCGCCCCAGACGTTGTTGTAAATCTAGCTAAGGTCTCGACATTACCTTCGATTTACGCCTAGTCTGGAATTATTTTAGCGATCAGCAGTCCTAATAGATGAATTCTATACAGCCCCTAATGATAATCGATAATTTCTATATCTGTAGCACCCTGCTCTGTCCAAACAAAGCATAATCTCCATTGAGCATTAATTCGTATACTGTGCTGACCTTCTCTATCGCCATGCAAAGCTTCTAAGCGATTGCCCGGTGGTGCTCTTAAATCTTCAAGCACAGTTGCATTGTCTAACAGTAGTAACTTACGTTCTGCAACATTTTTTATTGCAGACCATCGCTTTGTCTTTCCAGTAGAAAAAAGAGTTTGGGTGTCACTACATTTAAAATTAACGATCATACAAATCTCAACACCTTTATATTTATTATTGGTTTGTAGAAAATTAATATATTTTTATATTGTATATCGATAAGCGATATATATCAATGGTAAAACCTGAATCATAGAAAACCTCATTTTACACACCAATTAGATATTTATACGTTGGCGTTGCTGTATGGGCCGCTCTGGTTTAAGTTATCATAATAGAAAAGACCTTGCCACATTAGATGACAAGGTCTTTTATTAAGTCAAAGTATCAACTTTAAAAGCTTGAGTTATAAGGAATACAAATCAGACTTATAGATTGATATTAAGAAGGATGTACCATATCAGCTGGCGTTACCCACTCATCAAACTGCGCTTCTGTTAATAGCTCTAGCTCAACCGCTACTTGCTTCAAGGTTTTGTTTTCTTTATAAGCAGTCTTAGCGATTTTCGCCGCATTTTCATAACCAACATGACGGTTCAATGCAGTCACTAGCATCAGTGAGTTATGCAAGAAGTCATCGATTTTATCTTTCACTGGCTCGATACCAGCCGCACAATTGTCGTTAAAACTATTGCACGCATCACCAAGTAGCTTGATAGATTGCAATAAGTTAAAGGCGATCACTGGCTTATAGACGTTTAGCTCAAAGTTACCTGACGCGCCAGCCATACTGATAGTGACATCGTTACCCATCACTTGCGCCACAACCATGGTCATCGCTTCTGACTGGGTTGGGTTTACTTTACCTGGCATGATAGAAGAGCCTGGCTCATTTTCAGGAATCGTCAACTCACCCAAACCACAACGAGGACCTGATGCCAACCAACGTACGTCGTTAGCGATTTTATTTAAGCTACCTGCTAGGGTTTTTAAGGCACCAGAAGCA
Organism: Psychrobacter sp. AOP3-A1-26; assembly: GCF_052378235.1. Taxonomy (NCBI): domain Bacteria; kingdom Pseudomonadati; phylum Pseudomonadota; class Gammaproteobacteria; order Moraxellales; family Moraxellaceae; genus Psychrobacter; species Psychrobacter sp. AOP3-A1-26. Next base: position 9,541 of record NZ_JBQSXN010000090.1, on the reverse strand, counting down.
AATACTTCGGCATCACGAGCGGCTAGTGCTTCAAATTTATTCGGTGAGGTCACAAAAGGCAGACCAGACAATGTTGCCAATTGCTCAGCGGCTTTTACCGCATAATCAGGATGGGCGTTTAGACCTGTACCAACTGCCGTTCCACCTAGTGGCAATTCATACAGGCCTTGTAGCGCGTTATCGATACGCGTTAGCGAGTGGTCAAGTTGGCTGACATAACCACTGAACTCTTGACCTAATGTCAAAGGCGTGGCGTCTTGCAGATGCGTACGACCGATTTTAACAATGCTATCAAACTCTTTGGCTTTAGCATCTAGTGTATCGCGCAATGCTTTTACCGCTGGAATCAATAAGCCATTAATTTCACGCGCTGCCGCCACACGAATCGCGGTTGGGAAGCTGTCGTTAGTAGATTGAGCATGGTTGACGTGGTCGTTTGGGTGAATCGGCGTGTAGCTGCCGCGCTCATTACCAGCGATTTCGTTGGCACGATTGGCCAATACTTCGTTCATGTTCATGTTTGACTGGGTGCCAGAACCGGTCTGCCAGACAACCAATGGAAACTGATCCGTTAGACCACCATTGATAATTTCGTCAGCGGCTTGGACGATTAAATCGCGTTTATCACCTTCGATACGCTCAAGGCCAGCATTGGTAATCGCAGCGGCTTTTTTGACCAGTGCCATCGCTTCAATCATCGGTCGCGGCAAGGTTTCACCACCAATCTTGAAGTTCTCGCGGCTACGCTGGGTTTGTGCACCCCAATATGCATCAGCTGGGACTTCCACGTTGCCCATGGTATCTTTTTCGGTACGAGTTGCCTGATTCTGTGTCGACATAACTACCCTCTTCGATGGTTTGTTGATAAATGATTTGTTGATAAATGCTTGAGCATAAAATACAACAGCGGTTACACATAAAGAAAAACACGATATAAAGTGGCGTTATGATAGCATGACTAGGCCGTGTTGAATATTGACAAATAGCCACTACCGCTATCTAAAAGCGCCAGCCACCATCAATTCCCTACGTTACTGGATACTCTACTTATGCATCCTGACATAAATAATACTGAGAAAAATGCATTAAAAACAAGCAATCCGCCAAGACGACATTTTACTCGCCAGCGCCGTCAGTTAAGCGAAAGTGAACGCAGGCAGCTTGCCCATTCTGCCAGCTTGCATTTAATCAAGCTGCAACAGCGCCTGCCAGCCAACGCTCGTATTGGCTTGTATTATGATGGTTTTGGCGAGCTACCGACTCAACCACTACTAGACTGGATAACTCGCTTAAATTATCAGCCGTATCTGCCAGTGGTTGGCTCGCTCGGTCGTAATGATGATAAACGCTTGCGCTTTGTGCCTATTTATCACAACAAATTAATCAACGTCCCGACACGTATCCATAGCTTAGGTATGAAACAAAACCATCATCGCCGGTTGCTATGGGCGGCAGAATTAGATGTCATTATCTGTCCATTGACAGCGGTTGATAGTAATGGCAATCGCATGGGTATGGGTGGTGGGTTTTATGATACGACGCTTGCTAAAAGCTATCAATCAGGGGCAAAAAAGCCGTTAAAAATTGGCTGGTGTTATGATTTTCAAGTGGTGGAACAGTTGGCGCGTCAACCGTGGGATGTGCCATTAGATGGTTTGATTACCCCTAGTGGGATACGGTGGTTTTGATGAAAGATAACTCTAAAAGTAATAGTGACGATAAATCTAGCGCAGATAGCGTTGCCGATTATCTGCAAACGTTAGCTAATAAAGAGGGAGAACGTGAGCAGCTATATTATAGTCAAGAGCAAGAGTTTAATTCTGATGAGTTGGCACGGGTTATCAATGAAACGCGCTTAAATGAGCTATTGGTGCAAAGTGATGAGTTTTTGCGCGGTTTGGGTGTTGAGATTGAGGGTTTTGAAGATTAACGATCTTCTTTAATATTCAATACACACTTCTACACACAGAAATACAGCATTAATTATAAATTATGTGTAATAATACACACATCCAATTAGTATCCTTGAAGAGAATCCATGAAAAGTGGTGAACTAATCAAGTTGCTTAAAGAGGATGGTTGGATAGTTGATAGAGTTAAAGGAAGTCATCATATTTTGAGAAAGGAAGGCGTTGATAGCATTATTTCAATCAGTCACCCTGAAAAAGATGTGTCTCGGCATCAATTGGCTCAAGCAAGACGTATTTCTAGTTTGAAACTTTAAGCAACTCCAACCTTTTAACAAAGGTTGGTTTTTACTCTTCATAAAAACTTTCTCTATCCTATTTAAATTTATTAATAAGATAATATTCATAGGGGGTTATATGTTAAATTATCCCATCGCTATATTCAAAGACGAAGGCATGGACAACTATGCAGCTATTGTTCCTGATATTGACGGCTGTTTCCCTTTAGGAGATACCATCGATGACACAGTGCAAGAAGCGCAGTCCTTAATTTACGATCATATCGAATATATGCTAGATAAAGGAATGAGTTTTGACTTTCATACTAGTGATATAGAAACATTAAGAATGAATGCAGATTTTCAAGATGCTTTGGCTTGGGCTATTGTAAATATTGATGAAAGCAAGTTTTCAACTAAGCAAGTACGCTTTAATGTTAGTTGGCCTGAATATTTATTACAGCGTGTTGACAGTTATGCTGAAAAAAACCACGAAACTCGCTCTGGGTTTTTAGCAAAAGCAGTACAAAAAGCTTTAGTATGAAATTATCGATTTGAAATAAAAAAGCTACCTATTCGGTAGCTTTTTTTATGGAGTATAGTTCTATAAAACACAACCTACAACACCATCGCCGCAATCCAACCAAATACCAATAGTGGAATGTTGTAATGCAAGAATGTCGGTACCACGCTGTCCTTGATATGGTCATGTTGACCGTCAACGTTGAGACCAGAAGTGGGTCCAAGCGTCGAATCTGATGCTGGAGAACCTGCATCACCAAGCGCGCCAGCCGTACCAATAATCGCAACCGTAGCTAGTGGTGAAAAGCCTAACGAGATACATAGCGGCACGTAAATAGCGGCAATAATTGGAATGGTTGAGAACGATGAACCAATACCCATCGTGACGACTAAACCTATGCTTAACATCACTAAAGCAGCAATGGCCTTATTACCCGCAAACAAGTTCGTCGCCCCATCAATCAGCGGTGCGATTTCACCAGTCGCTTTCATCACTTCGGCAAAGCCCTGCGCGGTAATCATAATAAAGCCAATCATCGCCATCAGCTTGATACCGTCATTAAACACCGTATCGGCATCACGCCACTTGACCACGCCCGTCGCCATAAACACCCCAAAACCAAACATCGAGCCAAGCAATAGCGAATCAGTATAAAGCTGCACTACAAAGGCTGTCACAATCGCAGCAATCGCCACCAGTGTTTTAAGCTTACTTTGTGTTTGTGCATCTGCCGCTGTTTTGCTTAATGCATCACCTTCTACGACCGCATCGCGAGCGTCTTTATCAATGGTTAATTGGGCATACTGGCGCGGTTTACGGTAGCTAATAAATATCGCCACTAGCAAACCTACAAACATGCCCAGTGCTGGAATCGCCATCGCTTTGGTGACTGAAATATTTGCCACATCAATGCCCGCTTCGCCGACATTTTTTAGCATGATTTGATTAAGATAAATATCACCAAATCCATAAGGAATAAACATATAAGTGGTGACCAGTCCAAAAGTAATCAGACACGCAATCAGACGTCTATCAATCTGCATCCGGTTAAATGCCAATAGTAAAGGCGGCACTAATAGAGGAATAAAGGCGATATGTATGGGAATTAAATTTTGGCTAAAGCAGCTCATCATAACGAGGCCTGCAAACAGCATATATTTAATCATGCCACTGGTGCCGCCAGCATCAATGCGTTTAATCACTGCACCGGCCAGAGATTGCGGCAAGCCAGAATGCGCAATTGCCACCGCAAAAGCCCCAAGTAACGCATAAGATAAGGCAATTTGTGCCCCATTACGGATGCCTTCTTGAAAGGCATTTAAAGTATCGGTCACACCAAGACCAGCGATGAGTCCACCTGCCAGCGCACCGATTAACAAGCTGAGTACCACGTGTACCCGCGCCAAAGATAGCCCTAGCATGATGACGACTGCCAGTAACACCGCATTGATGGTCATATTTTCGCCCCTTGCTCTCTGTTTTGTGGCCCACTCTCGACCTTTTATTGACCTATTTTTTCGCCGCAGTCTGTTAATCCACACAGCCGTTATACGTGCGTAGCGGTTAAGATGCGCGTCAGTTTACCTGATTTTGTACAGAAATCCCACGCGTAGAACCTAGCAGACATAACCGAACGCGCAAATAAACCCACAATATTACCTTTACTGTTAGCGAATAAGCCTTGCAATTTTGTATAGCAGCACCATTTATCTAAACATGAGACACTAACTTGACTTTACAAGTCTGGTGAACGAGGAAAGAATATATGAGTGAACATAAAATTGCCCAAGACAATATCGACATTGATGTCGACGTTTCATCTAGCGTTGCTGATGATAATGCATTAGAAAAAGAGCTAGATGCAACGTCTGATACTGATAACGTTGACAACACTGAAAAAAATGATAGCGAAAATAGCAGTATTTCAGACGATGATGCTGCAGATGACAATGCTATTAAAGATGACGGCTCTGAAAACTATCTGCCGCTACTAGCGTTGCGAGATGTCGTGGTCTATCCGCACATGCAAATTGCTTTATTTGTCGGTCGTGCACCATCGGTAAAAGCCGTTGAATTGGCACAAGCCGAGTACGGCAATAAAGTATTGGTCGTTGCCCAAAAAGACTCGCTAACCGAAGATATTGATCAAGACAACTTATACCAGTACGGTACGGTCTGCCGTATCGTTAGCACCATGCCGCACGACAGCGATGAAAACTGCATCAAAGTATTGATTGAAGGTCAGTACCGCGCACGTGTTGATAACATCGAAAATCACGACGAGTTGTTAATGGCCAGCTTTGATCGCGCTGACCTCGATGTCAGCATGGACGAAAGCCAGCAGAAAAATACCATTCAAGCCTTAACCACCCTATTTGAAAGCTACGCCGATGCGCGCTTGCGTAATGCTCGTGAGCTAACGCGCGTGGCGCAGCGTATCGATGATTTGCTTGAGTTGGTCTACTTTATCTCAACGCGTGTCTCGATGGACCTTGATGTGAAACAGTCGTTCTTAGAAGAAAACGACATCAAAACCCACATCAATACCTTGACTGAATATTTGGTCAAGCAAAGCGCTGAGCAAAATATCGAACAAGACATCCAAGATGCCGTCCGTCTGCAAATGGAAGACAATCAGCGCGAATACTTCTTAAACGAAAAGATGAAGGCCATTAAAAACGAGCTGTCAGATATGAGTGACGGTGCGTTCGATGGTGAAGATGACGTGGCTGAGCTTGAGCAGCGCTTAGAAGAAGCTGATTTGCCAGAAGATGTGCGCAAAAAAGCCGAGCAAGAATTAAAAAAGCTCAAAATGATGCCGCCTGCCTCATCAGAATCATCAGTGGTGCGTAATTATATTGAGTGGATTTTGGACACGCCGTGGAATGCGACGACCAAAGTTTCTATCAATTTAGACAAAGCCAAAACCGTGTTGGACGAAGATCATTACGGCTTGCAAGATGTGAAAGACCGCATCTTAGAATACCTCGCCGTACAATCACGGGTGAAAAAACTGCGTGGTCCTATTCTTTGCTTAGTCGGCCCTCCTGGTGTCGGTAAAACCTCATTGGGCGAGTCAATTGCTCGGGCTACTGGTCGTAAATTTGTGCGTATGGCGCTGGGTGGCGTCCGTGATGAAGCCGAAATTCGTGGTCATCGCCGTACCTATATCGGCGCAATGCCGGGTAAAATCGTGCAATCATTGGCAAAAGTTGAAGTCAAAAACCCGCTATTCTTACTAGATGAAGTTGATAAGATGGCGCAAGACTTCCGTGGTGATCCTGCGTCAGCGTTGCTTGAAGTGCTAGATCCGTCACAGAACGATACTTTTAACGACCATTATTTAGATATGGACTTAGATTTATCGCAAGTGATGTTCATCTGTACAGCGAACAGTATGGATATTCCACCAGCGCTACTTGACCGTATGGAAGTCATTCGTCTACCGGGTTATACCGAAGAAGAAAAGGTCAATATTGCCCAGAAGTATTTGGTGCCAAAATCGATTAAAAATAACGGTCTCAAAGAAGGCGAGATTGAGATTGTCGAAGCAGCATTACATAGCATCGTGCGTAGCTATACCCGTGAAGCCGGTGTGCGTAACCTTGAGCGCGAAGTCAATAAAATCTGCCGTAAAGTAGTTCGCAATTCAGTTGAAAGTCATGGCGCTCGCGCTCCGAAAAAAGCAGAACGTCAGCTGGTTGTGGTCGATGACAAAAATATCGATGATTATCTAGGCGTGCATCAGTATGACTATGGTCTAGCGGAAGAAGAGCCTGAGATTGGTCGTATTACTGGTCTTGCTTGGACACAAGTCGGTGGTGAGCTACTGACTATTGAAGCGGTGGCAATGAAAGGTAAAGGCGAGCTGAGCTTTACTGGTTCACTCGGCGATGTGATGAAAGAGTCTATTCGCGCTGCTATGAGTGTGGTTCGTGCCCGTGGTGACAGCTTAGGTATCGACTACGAAACCTTTAAAACGACTGATGTCCATGTGCATATGCCAGAAGGTGCGACGCCGAAAGATGGTCCCTCTGCTGGTGGCGCACTGACCACAGCGCTGGTATCTGCTTTGACTGGTATTGCCATTCGTCCAGATATCGCCATGACAGGTGAGATTACCCTGCGTGGTAAAATCCTACGTATCGGCGGACTGAAAGAGAAGCTACTCGCGGCGCATCGCGGCGGCATCAAGCATGTGTTGATTCCAGCGACCAACGAGCGTGACTTGGCTGATATCCCTGATAACGTCAAAGAAGGCTTAACCATTCAGCCAGTCGCGACGATTGATGAGATATTAAAAGTTGCTTTAGTCAGCATGCCAACACCAATTAAGCCTGCAAAAGTCACGGTTGATAAAACCAAAGGCAAAGCGCTACATAATTAATTAAACCGTCAGTAATTTAGCCTTAGCAATTAAAAAGCCGCTTACAGCAATGTAGGCGGCTTTTTTTGGCAAAAATAAACAACAATTTAAGTAAAACCCTATGCTATATTTTAGACAAATGTTTATTTGGTAATAAAAATGAATTTAAATCGATTGGCTACTTTATCATTACTTGTAGGCTCATTATCGTCAGTGGCTTTAGTAGGCTGTCAGTCTACTAAACTGAGCCATTCAAACAAAATTGGTGCCGTTAATTCCGACACAAATAATGAAGACTGGTCAACCTCTATCCAGCAACCTTATCTTCTTCAAACTTTGACTAAGTATGACTGGCAATTAACGCAAGTGACTGGTATGAACAATAAAGGCCAACCTTTCAGGCATAAACCACCATTAATTATGGATATTCGTCCAAGTAGTTTATTATTTAAAGAAGGTTGTCATCGTTACAAATTATTTATTGAGAATGCCTATCCCACGCCATACCCCTACTCAATATCTCACCTTGTGGACTCTACTAATGACTGTGACACACAGAGTAACGTAGCGAGCAAAGGTGCTATCCAACAAAGCCTAGAGACCATATTTTCACCGAGATCAAATTTATACTTTAATTTTGAGCCAGTAACTCTTAAATCTAATTTTTTTATACCAAATTCATCAAAACAACTGGCATTAAATATAAATAATGATATGACACTTATATTTACTGGAATGCGTAAGCCTGAACAAAAAACATCAGGACTGCCCATTACTAATGAGTTAATTGAGCGCTATAGCTGGCGACTGATAAGCGCGGCCGATAATAAAGCTCAACTGATTGAACATTTTAATCAAGCAGAGACCCCTATCATTGGCAGATTTACGACAGAAGAATATCACCGCTTTGCTGGCTACTCTGTGGGCTGCAATGGCGCAGGTGGTCCTTATGCCATAACCAATAATCACAGGCTACTCATTGGTGGTGCGCCCAGTACGATGATGAGCTGCGGCGAGCAGATAGATAAAATAGAATCTGATTTTCGCAAATTAGTATCGTATAGCCAAAGCCAATTATTATTAACCAAAACTGCATCAAATAATGATCACGGCAATACAAATAATGAATTACCCTACAAGCTCATCCAAAAAATGGACTCAGGCGAGACTCTAATTTGGCAAAGTGAGACAAAAGACAGCTCACGATAATATTTAAGACGCTTATACGGATATGAATTTAATATAAAAATGGACAAGCATTATGACTCTTTCCTACCATTTATTAATACCAGCTCGTACGTTTACTTTAATAAGCATGTTTGGCGTGGCAGGCTTAGTCGGCTGTCAAACCATAGACGATAGCACCTTTATACCGATAACCGCTAAAGCGCCAAAACCAATAGATACCGATGAAAGAATCATCACGTTTCCACAAAGTGATGAGAATGAATACATAAGCTCTTGGAAATTGCCTGAACTACCCGTTGAAAGTCTCAATCGCTTTGATTGGAAGCTGGTGCGCTGGATAGATAATCAAGATGTGGTCACTCATGTTGATTCTGATGTTTATGCTGGGGGCGACGCTGTGCCGCCATTAATACTGGATGTGCGACCTAGTAATCTGGTGTTTAAATACGACTGTCAGCGTTATAGCCTGCATCATGACGGTTATCATAATTACACTTATAGCTCCTATGGCGTAACAACGACCACGCCAGAATCTTGCTTAATAAACGATACGCAAGCGGCTAGCGATATCTCGGATTATTTAACCCAACTATTCCCCAAATATGGCCGAGGTCGTTTTAACCTTAAAATTATCCCAACACCAAAACAGCAATCCTCAAAACAGCGATTATCACCTCTAAATAAACCAATCTCAAAAAAGCCAATTCCTTATGAGTTGGCATTAAATGCCCAAGATAAACAGTTTATTTTTGCAGCTATCCCAAAGAAATTGCAACCAACTACTGGTCTGCCGATTAGTTATGAGCTGTTAAAAACTTACCAATGGCGACTTGTTAGCGCGGTCGATAGTGATAATAAAGCCATTATTGAGATTAGTCGTCCAGGCTTTCCCGTCAGCGCCTATTTTGGTTATCCCGTATACAATGAGGAGCATCAAGTGGGGTTTGGCTCTGATTGTAATGGCGTTGGTGGACCATACATTTTGACTGCTGATAACATGCTATTAATCGGCTCAGGGGCACAATCGATGATGGGCTGTGGTCCGAAACGTGAAGCTGCCGAAGATAAAATTCGTGAGCTTGAACAGTTAAGCAAAAGCCAATTAACCTTACAACGGCTCCCAAATACCAATACTGATAATCCAAGCCTGCCCTATTATCTACTCACCCAAAAGCTCGATACAGGTGAAATATTGATTTGGAAAAATCAAAAGACGGTCACTCGTTAATCTAGAATCACCACAAAAAAAGCCAAGCATCAAACGCTTGGCTTTTTTTAT
>NZ_JBQSXN010000089.1:0-12405 GCF_052378235.1 Psychrobacter sp. AOP3-A1-26 | reverse complement strand
AAAAATTTAATAACTATTTTTCTTTAAACAACTCCCCAATTTCAACTACTTCTTCAAAATCAAACCCTAACTGCTCACCTTTACGCTGGCGCATCTGCTCAATACGCTGCTTGCGTCCTGCGATTAGCCTTAACACCTCACGGCGCTGCTCGTTAGTCATCTCATGCCACAATTGACGCTCCTTACGACTGCGCAGACAGCCAAAGCAGTAGCCCTTTTTATTGCTGGTGCAAACGCTAATACAGGGATTGGTAATCTCGAACAGCTCAATCTGCTGGCTCATGGCATCTCCATTGCTAGTAATATCATTCCTTTGGTTTGCACAAACCGACCGTTACGCTACTATTATGTCGCAAATAATGAATAGTAGTGTGCCATTTTATTATTACTGTTTTTCTTGCGCTGGTGCTATGCTTGATTTGATTTAAAAAAACAATCATAACGACATAATAAGTAAGTGAGAGGATACGTGAACATTATTTATATTCATGGGTTAGACAGTGATGCCAATTCTACCAAAGGCATTTTATTAGAAGAGTTTTGCGAGAAATATTATCCTGATATTACCGTCCTACGCCCAGATTTAAACCAACCTCCTGAGCAGGTCTTTGGCTATTTGACTGACTTGGTTGCTGAATTGAATAAAGATGACAGAGCCGTATTGGTCGGCAGCTCATTAGGCGGTTATTTTTCTACCTTGGTTAGCAACCATACAGGCTGCCCAGCGTTATTATTAAATCCTAGTACGCAGCCACATATTACGTTGCAGCGGTTTTCTAGGGAATTAGCTTTAAAAAATGATGTCAACGATGAGGATTTAAGTAGTCAGGTTCTCCACTCGACAGCTGGAGGTTGGGATATTACTAATGCAGATTTGCAGTGGTTTGAAGCGCATCAATTATCAGCTGTTAATTATCCAAATAAAGTTTCTGTTTTAATTAAAGAAGGTGATGAGCTATTAAATCCTGAACTGTCTAAAATATTTTATCAAACGCAAGGAGCGACGGTCACTCTACAAGCGGCTGGCGATCATCGATTTAGCGATTTTGGTGAACAGCTTCCGCTGGTTATTAGTATGCTAAGATAATTGGTATAGTTGTCATCAGCGTTTGAAACAGACGACATTATATGACGTAAGCGACTGACTATTAACGTTACCGTCGCTATTTTTCGTTATAATGGTTGAATAGAATTAATCGCACATAAATAGTTAAGGATGCATTTGTGAGTCAATATAATGCGCAATCGTTAGAAGTTTTAGAAGGACTAGAGCCAGTCCGTCGTCGTCCAGGCATGTATACCGATACCACGCGTCCCAATCATTTGGCACAGGAAGTCATCGATAACTCCGTTGATGAAGCGCTGGGCGGTTATGCCAAAGTTATCAAAGTTCAATTGCATAGTGATGGATCGTTGTCAGTTGAAGATGATGGTCGCGGTATGCCAACCGATATTCATCCTGAATATGGTCAATCAGGTATTGAGCTGATTTTTACTCGCTTACATGCGGGTGGTAAGTTTTCGACCTCTAATTATGAAGTATCAGGTGGTTTGCATGGGGTTGGTATTTCTGTTGTAAATGCCTTATCCACACGAGTCGAAGTAACCGTTTGGCGTGATAGTACGCAGTTTAATATGGCGTTTGAAAACGGCGCACCGGTAACGCCTTTAACAGAAAGTATAAGCTCGAATAAACGTAAAAGAGGCACTAAGGTGCATTTTTTGGCGGATGGTAGCTTTTTTGATACGCCTAAGTTTAATGTCAAGCAGCTAAAGCACAATCTAAAAGCCAAAGCTGTACTAGCAGCAGGATTGACGATTGAGTTTGTCGATGATATTAACAATGAAAAAGTTGTCTGGCAGTTTACCGACGGCGTTGTTGAATATTTAAACGAGCAATTAGACGGGCTTGAAACACTGCCGTCTGAGCCTTTTTATTATCATTATGAGGCTAAAAAGGGTGAGCGTGCTGGTATTACTTTTGCGCTATCTTGGTTACCTGATGGTGGTACGCCCATTCAAGAAAGCTATGTGAACCTGATACCAACGGCTCAGGGTGGTACGCACGTTAACGGCTTACGTACAGGTATTTTGGAAGCGTTACGTGAGTTTTGTGATATTCACAACTTACTGCCACGCAGTGTGAAGCTGACGGCAGAAGACGTGTGGGATGGGGTTAATTATATCTTGTCACTTAAGTTTTCTGAGCCGCAATTTTCGGGTCAAACCAAAGAGCGCTTATCGAGTCGCGAAGCGGCTGGAGCGGTGCAAACGTTGGCAAAGGATGCGTTTAGCTTGTGGTTAAATCAACATGCTGATTTGGGTACGCAGATTGCAGAGCTGGCGATTAATAAAGCCGGTCGCCGCCTCAAATCGGCTAAAAAAGTAGCCCGTAAAAAAATTACTCAAGGTCCAGCGTTACCTGGTAAGTTGGCAGATTGTCGCGGTGATTTACGCGATGGGGCGGAGCTATTCTTGGTAGAAGGCGATTCTGCTGGTGGTAGTGCCAAGCAAGCGCGCGACCGCCATTACCAAGCGATATTACCTCTGCGGGGTAAGATTCTAAATACGTGGGAGGTATCGTCTGATACGGTTCTTTCGAGCCAAGAGATTCATGATATTGCTATCGCCATCGGTGTGGACCCAGCGTCGGATGATTTATCTGAGTTGCGCTATGACAAAGTATGTATTCTAGCGGATGCCGACTCTGATGGTCTGCATATCGCCACATTAATTTGTGCGTTATTCGTCAAGCATTTCCCAGCGTTGGTAGATGCGGGTCACTTATTTGTGGCCATGCCGCCATTATACCGTGTCGATGTCGGTAAAGAAGTGCATTATGCGTTAGACGAATCTGAACTTGAGCATATTTTAGCCAACGTACCTGGCAATAAAAAAGCCCAGATTACACGCTTTAAAGGACTGGGTGAAATGAGTGCCGAGCAGCTACGCGAAACGACCATGAACCGAGATACGCGCCGCCTCGTACAATTGGATATGGATGATATGGTTTTGACCAATAGTGTGATGGATATGTTGTTGGCTAAAAAGCGCGCCGCTGATCGTAAATCATGGCTTGAAAATAAAGGTAACTTAGCGGATATCTCATAAGGAGTTTTAGGAGGTTATTGTTTATCCGTCTTACTGATATAGTCAGCTCAATGTCCAAGCAATACAGCTAGGCTGAGATACTTTGGTTCATATAGAGGACACGACCTAAATAGTTGGGTAATAAAAGTCTATAAAATTCAATCTAGTAGCATAAGCTTAGTGGTATTATATAGGTATCTTTTATTATGTAGTTTTGCTATGACATCAAAGTTTTTTATGCGTTCTAAAGCGGCTGCTTTTCAATCTGCACGCTCTAAAATATTACCGGTACTTAGCAAAAAACAGCTGGGTAATTTAGTTCCAAAACGCGGTAATAAATTCGCGCCAGTGGTTGCCTCGGCTTTGTTAAAAGCGGCGGGCTGGCGTACCGTTGGAGAGATTCCAAATATATCGCAGGCAGTGGTATTGGCATTACCACACACGTCGAATGTCGATGGAGTTTATGCCATTCCAAGCTTGTTTGCCTTAGATTTGAAAATTAGCATTATGGGCAAACATACTTTATTTAAGTTGCCTGTGTTTGCTCAGCTATTAAACTGGATCGGGGTCATTCCTATTAACCGTGGGAATAAAGGCTCAGTGCTACAAGCCAGTATTGATAAGTTTAAAACTGGTGAGCCATTGTTTTTAGGGTTAGCACCAGAGGGTACTCGTCAATATACTGAAAACTGGAAAACGGGTTTTTATTATTTAGCAGTGGGAGCTGGTGTGCCAATTTTGCCAGTAGCGCTAGACTATAAAACCAAAGAGATACGTTTTATGTCTCTGGTCTATCCTAGTGGCGATATCGACGCTGATTTACCAAAAATCTATGCTCAGTATAAAGGGGTAATGCCTAAACACCCTGAGCGCTTGTCACAGCCGCTACAGGACGTAAATAACGCCGCTGACTAACATTTTTAAAATATTGATTGTTGGTCAGGGTTTATGAGTTTTCAACACGCGCTATATTTATCATTAAAAAACCCCTCGACATAAAAGTGTCGAAGGGTTTTTCGTTTAAGCCTATATTTTTATTTCCAATAAATTTCTTAGCAATTGGCTAATTGCTGAAAGTACTAACACCGCCGTCGACAGGTAGGTTGATGCCAGTGATCATGGCAGCGTCATCGCTGGCTAAAAACATAACCGCAGCTGTCACATCAAAAGGTGTCGCTGCCTTTCCTAATAAAGCGTGCTCTATAAATGGGTTTGCGCTGTTATCTTTAGTGACTAACCCTGCTGCGACCGCGTTAATACGTACATCGTTTGGCACATTTTCTAATGCCAGTTTTTTTGTGGCTTCAGTCAAGCTTTGCTGTTGGGTTTTATAGGCATCGATACTCCAGTCAGCAGGTATATCGGTTAGCGTCGACACATTAACGATATTACCTTTGGTTTTTATCAGCTCTGGAACGACTGACTCATGGATACCGATAGCAGTATCTATATTGATCATCACGTCGATATGCTTGTATTTTTCTAATACATACTCTATTAGTTTTGCCGTTTGGGTTGGGTCGTTAATATCACTGGTGACGGTAAGGTGGTTGCCTGTGTTGATCCATGTATGGTCTTGCGGCAAGTCCTTATAGATATACTCTAAGATTTCATTATTAAGGCCAACAATTATACAATTAGCCCCTTCGCGTGCGAACCTAAGCGCCGTTTCACGACCAATATCTGAATCTGCACCTGTTACGATAACCGTCTTTTCTTTAAAACGCTTCATATTATTCAATCCTTGGTATTATATGATGGTCATCAAATAAAATTAATAGATATATCTGATAAATGTAATCGAGCGCAGTCTATAGATAAATCTGCGCGTAAGCTATGCCGCTTTGCTATCATCATAGCAACTCAGTGCTGCGAAAGCGACTGTGTCCAATATCTTGTGTGTCGCTTAATTTTTACGGCCATCAAGTCGCTGTCATGTGTAAAGCACCTACGTACTATAGTTAAAATACTTTAAAAACGCTACGATACTGCGGGTATAGTTTTTTTGCAGCCTCTGTCTGCGTAGGCACAGCAAGCAAGAAAAAACGGTACCTGCAGTACGTGATGTAGTGATATTACTTCTCACTGATTATACAGCTCATTCTAAATAAAATCGATACGTTAGTAATCCTGTGCTACTGGTGCTAATTTTTCTTGCTGGCTGTTCGCACACGTTAGCGGATCTAAAAACCCTCAATTATCAATAGGGGACGCACTACTGCGCTTGGCAATATCAATACCAATTGCCTTTGGGTAAGCTGCAGCTATTGGAGCTGATAAAAATAAACCATAGATTGAATAATGAGTATTTTTGAGTCGCAGTAATAAATCACTTCAATAATAAAGTACGTTATATGCTCGCATAAAAAAAGACAGCCTAGGCTGTCTTTTTTATCTAACAAATCATATTTAGACTAAAGCGTTATGACTGCTTATTTATTATTGATATCGTCGTCAAGATCGTTACCAGGTAATAAATGGTTGTCATTATCAATGACGCCGTCGTTGTGGATAGCATCGTTATTGATGTCATCAGTATTAACACCAGTCGTCGTATCGACTACATCGGTACGTAAGTCGTTCGTCGGCGTGTTTGTAGCAGTAGGTGTGTTATCACGAACTGAATCAGCAACTTTATCTTGAGTTGATGATTTTGGCGTCAAAGCAGATTTTACTTTTGCTTCGTCACGCTCTTTGTCCATTTTATCCTGCATTTTGCGTAGGAAACGAGCTGCTGCTTCTTGTCCACCAAGACCAAATGATAGGGCAAAGGCAACGGCTACGGCACCTAGTGTTAGACCAAATGCTAGGTTAACAATAGAGTCAGCAATACCCATCGCTTTTAGACCCATGGCCAGTACTAAGCCCATGATCAATACACGTACGATGTTTGCTAGGAACTGTGAACCTTGCTCAGAACGCTCAACGACACCAGCGATGATGTTGGCAAGCCAGAAACCGATAAACAGGATAATCGCGCCTAGGATGATATTGGCACCGAAAGCGATAAACATAGTAATGATCGCTGAGATAGGCTCAAAACCTAATAAGTCAGCAGCTGCGATAGCGGCAAACAGCATAGCAAAGAAGATAATCGCATAACCAACAAGGTCAGAGATTTTCTTGTCGCCCATCGTTTGCTCTAAACCAACTTTCGCAGGTAATTGATTCACTTGGGTGTTTTCAAGTAGACCTTTGATGATGTTAGCAACCATACGTACAACATAGAAGGTTACGACTAGAATCGCTGCAGCCATAAAGATATTTGGCAGTGCTTCCATGATTTTGTTTAGCATGTTTGTTGCAGGACGAGCAATCACATCAATTTTTAGGGCGTTTAATGCCGCAATAATCGTTGGGATAATAACCACTAAAAATGCCAATGAACCAGCAATATTAGGTAGGCTGTTCTGCTCGTTCAAACCCGCTTTTGCCGCAAGTTCTTGGACATTAAAGGTAGAAACAAGGTTGGTCACGATGCCGCGTACCACTTTAGCAATGATATAACCGACAACAAAGACCACACCAGCGATTAGGATGTTAGGGATAAAGCTAAAGATTTTATCTACCATATTAGTTAATGGAGCAAACAAACCATCAAGCTCTAATTGACCCAATACCATGGTCAAAACGACCAATAAAATGAACCAATAAACCATATCAGCAATGGTACTGCTCATTGGTTTTACGCCCGCTTTAGCACTTAAACGCTCATCCATAGTCGTTTTAGCCAGTGCAGCGTTGATGCCTGTGCGTGCAACGGTAGCCAAAACCCAACCAATAATACCCACAGCGATAGCGCCGATAAGATTAGGTATAAATACCAATACTTGGTTGACCATATTTGCGAATGGTGTAGAAATTGAGTTCAAGTTCAATTGGTTCAACGCCCCAGAAATCGCGATGATAAAAATAAACCAAAATACAATTTTGGAGATAATACCTTCTAAATCGTAGGTTTTACCGGTTGAAGAGTTCATACGTTGATTAAGATTGACCTTAGAAAGTACACCACGCACTAATGCTGCGATGCCTAGTGCGACTAGCCAACCAATAATAAATATTAAAATAGCACCGATGATGGAGCCGATAGGCCCACCAAGATAACCGTTAAAAGATGCAAACATTGGATTCATTTTATCCTCCTTTAATCATCATATAATAGTCGTTCAATAGTATAAAAAATACAGTTATTAAGCGACATCGATATATAGATGGTTTTGATAAATAGTATTTTTAAAATTAAGTTATGCGGTGATATTATAATTTTTGAGTGCTTTGTCTTATATAATAAGAGTATTTTACTGCCAGTAAGTATCAACTTCCTTTGTAATGGTTGCTTCCGTATTTCACTGCCAATAACCTAAAAACAAATAATAAAAGTTCACACTCAGTCACTTATCACCTTAACTAATTCAGCTTAGCTGATGTATTAGTAGATTTAAAGACAGAAAGCTTAACCTGTTACTGTATTTGTGTGATAACTTGTTATTATGACCATAAATATTAACATAGACTGTACATTCGCCCGATAATTTCATCCCAAGCATGGCTCCTAAAACTAAGATTTGTTATTATAGGCCCATGTGACATCTCGCCACTATTTTTACAATTTGAGAGTATTTTATGAAAAAAATCACTACTTTAAGTATTAGTGCACTTGCTAGTGCTATGTTATTAATCACAGGCTGTAGCACAAATAATGGTAGTCAAGAATCCGCTGCCAAAAGCGTTTCAATCACTGAGCAAAGCCCAGCCAATGAAAAAGTGGGTTATAGTTTAGGTTTCATGATGGCAGAAGGTAATAAAGAAGCCGTTGGTGATCTAGACCTTGATACTTTTGAAAAAGGCTTCCGTGATGGTTATGAAGGTAATGATTCAGCATTGACCGAAGAGCAAATGCAAGAAGTATTGATGACTTATCAACAAGAACAAGAAGAGAAGTTTGTCAAAGATATGGAATCAAAAGGTGAAGAAAATAAAGCCAAAGGTGAGGCTTTCTTAGCCGAAAATGGCAAGAAAGAAGGGGTAAAAACCACCGCTTCTGGCCTACAGTATAAAGTGTTGACGGCGGGAAAAGGTAAGTCACCAAAAGCGACTGACGTGGTTGAAGTAAACTACGAAGGTAAGCTAATCGATGGTACGGTATTTGACAGCTCTTATGAGCGCGGTGAGCCAATCGAGTTCCCACTTAACCAAGTAATCGCTGGCTGGACGGAAGGTCTACAGTTGATGAAAGAGGGTGGTAAATACGAATTTTATATCCCATCAGATATCGCTTATGGCGAAGCGGGTAACGCAGGTATCGAGCCGAACAGCACGCTTATCTTTACTGTTGAGCTATTAAAAGTAAAGTAATGCGTTAGTGGTACCGTGAAGCAATAAAGACCATAAAAAACCCTCTTAATATTTAAGAGGGTTTTTTTGTGGATTCATGACTGAGGTTTTTAACGCTTAAGATTTCTTATGTTTTTAAGGTATCTATTTTATTTAGTATCAACAGGCCCTAAAGGTTTTTTTGAAAGACCTTAGAGTTACGGCCGTTATGGTAGGTTTCTTGACGTGATTCAGGTAAAGCACTGGCCTCAACTTCAGCGAAGCCTTGCTCGACGAACCAATGCGCGGTCCGAGTAGTCAGTACAAACAGCTTGTGCAGACCATGACTGCGTGCTTGCTGCTCTAAAAATGCCAGTAAATCAGCACCGCGGCTACCGCTTCGATACTCAGGATGTACGGCCACACAAGCAACTTCTGCGGAATCGGCATTCAATTGATTAAGCGCTGCACAGCCTAAAATCATACCGTCGCGCTCAATCACGCTATAATTATCAATATCTTGCTCTAAGCGCTCGCGTGAACGGCTGACCAAAATGCCTTGTTCTTCTAGTGGCGATAGTAGCTCGATTAGCCCAACCACGTCGTCGATGTCAGCGCGGCGAATTTCTTCATAAGGGTCATGACTAATCAGCGTGCCAGAACCGTCACGAGTGA
This sequence comes from Psychrobacter sp. AOP3-A1-26, assembly GCF_052378235.1. Classification (NCBI taxonomy): domain Bacteria; kingdom Pseudomonadati; phylum Pseudomonadota; class Gammaproteobacteria; order Moraxellales; family Moraxellaceae; genus Psychrobacter; species Psychrobacter sp. AOP3-A1-26. The sequence continues at coordinate 3,324 of NZ_JBQSXN010000089.1, read as the reverse complement.
ATAACTCTTCTAATAACGCGCCATTTTTGGCATAGGAGATGATATGAGTACGATGGACCCCTTGGCGACAGGCGCTACTGGCGCAGCTTAAAAAGTAGTTAATCTCACAGTTCAACTCACGATCCCGTAAGAAGCGGTCGACTTCATTGGGAATCATCTCACGTAGCAAGCGGTCATCATGGTTGATACCAGCTTCTTCACCTAAGAATATTAGCTTGTCAGCACCAAGCGCCACTGCCGCACTAAGGGCAACGTCTTCAGCCAATAAATTGAAAACTTCGCCAGTCGCCGAATAGCCCATCGAGCCTAAAATCACAATATGGTCGTGGAGTAGGTTGTTTTTAATGGCTTCAACGTCGATAGAGCGTACTTCACCGGTCATCTGATAATCAACGCCATCACGAATACCATAAGGACGTGCGGTGACAAAGTTACCTGAAACGGCATCGATGCGTGAGCCGTACATGGGTGAGTTGGCCAAGCCCATCGATAGTTGCGCTTCGATTTGCAAGCGAATCGCACCAACTGCCTGTAATATAGTAGGCATCGCTACTCTTGGAGTAACACGAATGTCTTGATGCAGAGGAGATTTAATATCAGCGTCTTTGAGGTTCTTTTCGATTTGCGGTCGAGCCCCATGGACCAACACCAGCTTGATTCCCAAGCTATGTAATAAGGCAAAATCGTGAATAAGCGTACTAAAATTGGTATGGTTGACTGCCTCACCACCAAACATAATCACGAATGTTTTACCGCGATGGGTATTGATGTAAGGAGCAGAGTTACGAAACCAGTGGACGTATTCAGAGTTGATTTGGGGCATGGCGCTAGTAGTCATAATAGGAGCAGCAATAGTCAGAATAAGAAAAAGGGCGCCGCAAAAAATGCGCATCGTTAAAGATTTACCATAGCAAAAAACGTCGTTATGAGCTATCTTTTATTTCAATAGTATTTTTCAGAAATATTCTTTAGGTTTAGTACTGATTGATTATATACACAACCTCAACACGCGGTTAGTGTACGTACAAATGCTTTTTGCTATGCTAAACGCTATTGCTTTACAGGCGGCGAACGAAGATAATTAATAAAATACGGAAGCTTATGTGGTCTGCTGATTAGGCATGGTAAATGCTTAAACATACGATAAGTGCTATTCAGTTTTACCAGCTATTTTTTACCGACATATCAACTAGGGATAATGAAAATCATGAAAAAAAGCAACCAATTTGCTAGTCCATTTAGTGCGTGGAGCGGACATCGCTTGTTTCACGTTGTGGCTGGGACACTCATCGGTGCGATGGTCGTGACACAAGCCTCAGCGATGCTACCGACACCAGAGCAAGCCGTTGATAGCTCAGCAGCTGTTCAGACCAGTGCCAATAAAGCGTCTAATTCAAGTGCCCAAGCAGTGAATAGTAAAATTACTGCCTCGTTGATTAGTGTTGACGCAAATGGTGAAGAGGTTTTGGTACCTGTTGATGCCAATACGCGCTTGCAGTCAGGTAATGTTTTGGAATATCAAGGCTATTTCACCAATACCAATACTGATCGCGTGCGTAAAATGACGGTTACCATGAGCATCCCTGAAGAGGTAGAGTTGCTGAGGACGGTATCTCCTGATTTTCCATACGGCAGTGCCGATGGCGATACCTTTGCCCGTATGCCGCTACGTGGAAAAGTTGATAATCAACTACAAGAAATCCCGTTAAAGTATTATAAAGCAGTACGCTGGGACCTTGAGGGTGTTGGCCTCAATGATACGGTCGCGGTAAAATATCGTGCTCGCGTCAAATAAATCAGTTGCTTACTAGCTACACAAATTTAGATAAATACTGTTTCTAAAAACTAGAAAGCTAAGTATTAGAAAAAGCACGACAGTTTATGGCTGTGGTGCTTTTTTATTGCCAGCGATTATGTTTTTTAGAAAGAAAGGAATATAGGGGCTGAATTCTATACAGCCCCTAGTCAGTGAAAAGTAAAATCGATACATCACGTACTGTAGGTACCGTTTTTTCTAGCTCGCTGTGCCTACGCAGACAGAGGCTACAAAAAAACTATACCAGCAGTATCGTAGCGTTTTTAAAGTATTTTAACTATATTATAGAGTTGCGTATTTGCTGCTGGATTTTTCTTTGATTAATTGCTTGATTGCATTGATTTGTGCGTTAGTGGCTTGTGAGCCAGCAGTAATAAGTGCGCGGCGCTGACTGGTATCTACTGAGCTGATGTGACTGACATTTGGGGTGATGACGATATCAGCGCGGTCACGTTCATGACGCATCGATGAGACGCGATTGGTGCTTGGTTGTGCAGTGGCTTTAGACATGACGTTGCCGTTAGATATGAGGTTATTCTCTAGAAATCCCCAAAAGCTGGTTAATGAATTGATCGTCAGTGGTTTATTGTTCGTGGTTGTATTACTCGTAGCGGTGACATCGACAGCGATGATAATATCGGCCCCTAAATCGCGTGCAGCATCGACAGGTACTAAGCTCACCACACCACCATCGATATATTTTTTGCCGACTTTTTCTGGAATACGCGGGGCGATAAAGATATTGGGCACACTACAGGATGCTTGTACCGCAAGTCCTGCATCGCCAGAGGTAAAGACGGTCTTTTTAAGCGTGTGCTTTTCGGCAGCAACGGCGGCAAAACGCATGGGGAATGAGTCTATTGCGCGCCCATCAACGTGAGCATTAATAAAGTTTTTGAGCTTAATGCCTTCTATGAAGCCTTGGTTGGATAAGGTAAAGTCCGTCAACTCGCTATCTGTTGTGGTCAGTGCCAAGCGTTCGAGCTGATTGGCATTATAACCACTGGCATATAAACTGCCCACCAAACTGCCTACACTAGTACCCACCACCAGCGTTGGGGTGATACCATTTTCTTCTAACGCCTTAATCACACCCACATGAGCAAAGCCTTTGGCACCGCCACCGCCCAGCACCAAGGCGACACTAGGCGACGCTATTTCAGGTGTATCTGCTGTTGGAGTCGTTGGGGTTAAAATACTACAAGCGCTGATAGATAGCGCTAACGTAGTGAGTATACTGATACGCGTAAGCCCTAAATGAAGAAAACGTTGATAATGGGTAGCAGAATGGGTAGCAGAAGTAGGCATAAAAAAGACCTTGTATAATTGCTATAATTTAGCAAAGAAGACAGCAGTTATTGCTATGATATAAATGACTTATTCGTCTTGGAAGCGTTGCGAAGCAGTATTACTAATTCGTTAAGTATAAGTCATTAAGCATAAGCAATTAGATTGTCAGTTATAATCATACTGGCTTAGCAATATTACTTAGCATTTTATAAAACAGC
>NZ_JBQSXN010000088.1:0-12618 GCF_052378235.1 Psychrobacter sp. AOP3-A1-26 | reverse complement strand
TATCAAAGACAAAGGCTTACGATTGGTTGTGGCTGACCTACCAACTACACATACGGTTAGCGGGGGTATGACAGGCGACATCCTCAGGGTAATTAATAATATACTGATCGACTTATTAGCAACGATGGCAAAGCTTGATAACGATAAACGTAGAGAGCGTATTAAGCAGGGTTTAGCAAATAGTGGCTATAAACCTACTGGTAAAAAAGCCAATACAACAAAGCACAATCGAATTAGGGAATTGGCCAGCCAAAACAATATGACAAAAGAGGAGATTGCTAAGGCGGTTGGTGTTGGGGTGGCTACGGTTTATCGAGTATTAAAGCAGGGATGATAGCTGAGGTATTTTAAATATGAGGTGGTGTTCTAAAAAGTATGCTGGCGATAAAAGTCAATAAGAAATCTATGCTAAGTTCTCTGATTCTATAGGGCTTTTCAAGGCTTCAAAATTGTTCAAATTTTAATCAGCATACTTTTTGACACACCACCGATAAAAAAATAGGGCACGCTAAACATGCCCTATCGATAGTTTAAAATGTCATTGCCTCCTATGTACATGAGAGACGTTTTTATTGCTCGTGATTCATTTGCTCGTGATTCATTTGCTCATGATTCATTTGCCCGTGTCCACCATGCATATTGGCCATGATCATCGGCACCGCTATGACGGCTAAGCCAGATAACATCATGATTACGCCATTCACTTGCCTTAGGCGCAAACGCCCGATTTGATTGCGCATCCAGTTGACCGTTCCGTGCGTAGCGACGAGCATGGGTACGGTTCCTAGACCAAAGACAAACATTAACACGGCACCTGTGAGCGGGTCATGACCGACGACCGCCATAAGTAACGCGCCATAAACGAGACCACAGGGTAAAAATCCCCATAATAAACCTGCCGTCAATGCCCGAGGAAAGGTATTTAAGGGGAATACTTTCTGCCGCAGAGGTGCTAAAGCTTGCCAAAAGTGCATACCAAGACGTTCAAGCTTGTTCAAAAAAGGCAGACCTAGCATGGTTAATCCTATAAATACCAAGACCAGGCCTAGTAGGATGCGAGGTGTGCTATTGCCAACCATTAGGGGCGTTAATACAGTGGTGCCAATCACACCGGCAATTAAGCCCAATAGGGCATAACTGAGTAAGCGCCCTAGATGGTAAGTTGCAATGAGGCCGCGTTTTTTTGCTGGACTAGCTTCTTTCATCGATAGTCCGAATGCAGTCACGATACCACCACACATACCTAAGCAATGCGGCGAGCCAAAAAATCCCATTAAGAATGCTGCAATTAATAGTGCCATAGTCATGAAAGTGCTTCCTATAATATAATACCAAATCCAAAAATACGATTAACTTTATTAGACTTGCTAAGCCTGTTAGCGGTCATAGTCAAAAAAGTTATCCTTATTATTCTAATTTTTGGAAATGGTATAAGAGAAATAAAGTCAGTTAACAATCTATCTTAATGACACCTAAAACTTATAGTTAACACCTACATAGAATGAGCGACCCGCGCCAGGTATAGCCGTGCCCCAGTTAGAGCTGCCATCTATCTCCTTATTCATAGACATAGTTCTACCTTGCCCCATGTAGGCACCGCCTAAAGGTAGGGCATGGTTTTTGTCAAAGACATTGTCGATACCAGCCTCAATCGCTACCTGTTTGAACTGATAGCCTGTATTGAGATTTAATAAGCCATAGCCTGCTGTTTTAATTTCGTTGCGAGGGGTGGATACATCCTTTTTAGCTGAAACACCAACCACTTCAATTTGGTTTTTCCAACCGTTGTTTTCCCGATTTAGGGCAACACTGCCATTGAATGGCATGATGTTATATAAGTCTGATCCGCTGTCTTTATTTTTTCCTTTGGTGTAGTTAAGTGATCCGGATATCCCCCAGTTTCCCCAAGCATTGGATGTCAATTCTCGATCGGCTGTCAGGTCGATGCCGTATATCTCAGCATCTTGGTTGGTATAACGCAGTACGTTGTATTGGTCGGCGGTGTGAGTGTCAGCCGCTGTGTTCGTCATACGATCCGACTGTACGGCATCGACATAGTCATCTATTTTTGAATAGTAAGGTGTGGCTTTGACACCCCAGCTATTTCCAGCACCGCGCCAATTTAGGGTGGCAGACAGTGTATTGGATTTTTCAGAACGCAGATTAGGATCACCAAAATAGCCATTGCCATCACCAACAGTGTTATTCATGACAGCCGCCATGGGCCATGTCGACCACGTATAACGCTCATAGAGACTGGGTGTACGTTCTTTATGAGAAAGCCCCAATTCTAAGGTTTTTTGTGCATCAATGTTGTAGCGGCCAATCGCGGTAACGTCGATGTTGTGGTCAGTGCTGCTACGGTCACTGACATTAAAGTTAGCGCTATCTCGCAGCTGATTGGTCATATTGTTTTGACCACCGATTTGATAGCCATGTACTTCATCAGCACTGGTACGTACGTTTTCATAGCGCGCACCAAGCTGGGTCGTCCATTCAGAAGAGATGGCTTTTTCCCACTCGCCATAAATACCGATACGCTGACGTTGACCATTGTTGATATTTTGAAAGTCATTTGGCGACATCATACCGTCGCCAGATGCCGCCCATGTGTCATCAAGGGTATAGTCTTGATATTCAGCACCTATATTGATCGTGCCTTGGTTGGTTAAATCGATAATACCTTTAATATTGGCTCCAATAGTCTTGCTATTAGTATTCATAGGCATACCTGTGGCGGCGCCATATAAGAACTGTTTGTCGTCTCCAAAGTTCATATAGTGATCGACTTTTTCATGATAGGCCTGTGCTTCTAACTGCCCCCAATTTAACTCGCTTTTGTAACGCAAATTAATGCGGTCAAGCTGATTGTCGAGCATGTCCATCCGCTGATTTGGATATAGCTCTTTTGGGACGTTTTGCCACAGATAAGTTCCTTGTAGCAGATGATTGCCACTCTTATAAGCAATGTCTAATGACTGATTTTTGCTTTCATAAGCGGTTGAACCAACTTCGTCTTTCGCTAATGTTTTATTAGGGTTACCTGTTTGGGTATAAGATTTAAAATCACCACCAGCTTTATAGTTATCTGCCTGTGCGAAGCTGCCTTTATAGGTGAGGCTAAGCTGATCGTTTGCCGCTGTGGTCGACAAGTTAGCCCCATAGGCGTCACCATTACTACGATAAAATGTGCCAATTTCACCTGAAGTTAGTATGTTGCTATCTGTTGAAAAGATAGGCTCTGCTGTTTCGACAACGATAGTACCGCCAATACTATTACCACCGACACTCACAGGCGTCACACCTGCATAAACGGTGGTCTTGTCTATAGCGCTTGGCGCAATATAAGACAAGGGTGAGTTCATACTGTTTGGACAGGAGGCGATTGAGTCAACGCCATCTACTAAGATACGCAGACGGTTGTCCGCCAAGCCTCTCATCACGGGCAAGTTTGATATACCACCAGCACTTTGGACATTCAGACCGGGTATTTTTGTCAGTATAGTGGCCGTATCACTGCTTGCCACTTGTTTGCTACTAATAAATTTTTGATTAAGGCTGGTTGCTGTTCCAAGTGCATCGGTACTAGATGGCTTATCTGCTGCTGTCGCATAAACGACGATTGCTGGCAATTGAGTATGTGGCTCATCATCCGTAGTATGCATATACGCCTTTACGGTTGTAGAATCGGCATAAGCGCTACTGATATGCAATAAAGACAAGGCTAAAACACTTAGTTTTAAAATAGGTACAGCGTTCATTAATGAAGATGACATCTTATTTCCCTAGAAATTTGCAAAAATATTTTATGAAATCGGTTATTCAGTTTTTACCAAGATGCAATGTAAGCCAAGTCATTTATGGGCTTAGAGTAGGCACTGACCGAATATTTTCCGATATAAATAGATAGTATTTTGAGTACAGTATTTTAGGCAAATAGGTACAAGTGCCTCAATCAGAGCGTCAAATGAGCGCGTTGATTGAGAGCATTGTCATTAATGCTCTAAAAATATTTGACTATAAATATGGATAATTATATGGGTGTGTCTGATGGTGGAGCGCGTGCGAGGGGTCGTAAAAAATTACTAGGAGAGTAGGTATGTGAGCGATACAAAAACGTGACTGAGACAGTAGATAGCTCAATCAAAGCCGAGTCAGTATGTGTAAAAGCGACTGGCAATAGTGCCGCAGACATGGCAGTGCAAAGGTCGCAGCCACTGTATTTTACGGCATCAGGGTTAGATTCAGAGCTTTCAATCTTATCTTTGCTATATAAGGCTTCCTGTGAAGGTGCAGCATCAACCGTTATGACTGGCTTAACGGTCGCAGGCGATGCTAAAGATAAGGATGCATTATGATGAAGGAAATGACGAGCGGCACTATCAATGGGTATGTTGTGATTCGTTTGCGCAATATCAGTCTGTATTTGCTCATACTGTTTGGCTGCCGATACAATCGGTGCAAGCTCTGCACAGATACCATGACCTAAGTGGGCATTATCATCCCATAGAGGTGTGAGCAACAGCGTGATGTGCATGATCCAAGCAAAACATGCGACCAACATGCCGAACCACATCGTTACCGGTGATGAATATCGTAAAACAAGCTTGTAGCGCTTAGTAGACATGATAGGGTCATCGTATTACCAGCATGCTGATGATGCATAGGTAACATTTATAAGTAAGGGGGCGCACTAACTTAGAACATCATTTCAAAGAATTTCAGAAAGAATTCTTAACAAAACAGATATTATCGTTAACAATGCCATTCTAAGACAATGACTATGGTCTTTACAAGCTTGAATCTTACATTGCTTTTGTAGCGAGTGTAGTAGTCAACTAATTTAAAATGATTAACAAGGGGATTTTATTCAAATACTGATTCTCTTTTCTTCTAGTGGCAAATAGTTATCGAGAGAGTGAGATCTCACGGTCTAAATATAAATAGTCTCTAAATAACAATTAAAATCCTCGGTTCAGAAATAGCTTCATAACTACAATATGGCATCTATAAGCTATGCTGAAAAAACTGTAGAACCCGTTTTGGTAAATTAAAGACTGGTGGTGTGTCAGAAAGTATGCTGAGGAGATGAAATGAGGGTGACAGCCAAAGCAAGATGATATATTTGAGGTTATGAAGACACAAATACAGATCAATTGCCCCGACTGTCACAGTCCCAGTTTTTCGATACACGGCAAAAAAAGCTATGGCAAGCAGAACTACCAGTGCAAGGACTGCAAACGTCAATTCATTGGCGACCATGCCTTAACTTATCATGGCTGTCACTCTAAAATAGAAGACATCATACGGCTAATGACGGTTAGAGGTTGCGGCGTCAGAGACATAGCCGTTATAGCCTCTATTAGTATTGGTAAAGTCCTTAGCACTATAGGCTCATCCATTTACAAGATTGCACCTAAGAAGCGCTACTATGAACGCTTAGAGGTTGATGAGTTCTGGACTTACGTATATCGCAAAAAGCGTAAAGTTTGGCTTATTTATGCTTATGACCGCGCTACCAATGAGATTGTTGCTTATGTTTGGGGCAAACGTGACCTGAAAACAGCTAAGAAGCTAAGAGCCCGTCTTAAACAACTGAAAGTCAGCTATGGCTCTATTAGCATGGATAACTGGGATAGCTTTATAACCGCATTCAAGCCTGACAAGAAACAAATCGGCAAGCAGCATACGGTAGGCATAGAAGGTAATAACTGTCGCCTTAGACACCGATTGCGACGAGCCGTTCGAAAGACCTGTTGCTTCTCAAAGAAGTTTGATAACCACTTTAAGGTGTTTGATTTGGTATTATTCTATGTCAATTATGGCTATGTCTGATGCCAGCATACTTTTTAGAACACCACCAAATATGATAACAATCAGCTTTGTACGTACTAGCAACGCAGCAATTTTATGCCGATGCTCTTGAGCTAATGCTACAAGCTCGTTTTTGGCCCGTATAAGTGGTTCTATTATACCAGTCTGCTATAAATGGTGTATTAATAGGTTTGAAGGGTGAGATAGCTGGTTCCGCTAGGGTATAGTCAATGGAATTCCCTAATGACAGTATTTATGATCCAAAGGTAACAAAATGATAGTTCAAGACAATTTTAATCCTTATCCAAAAGATCTATTGCCTACTAAATTCATCTATCCAGTTAAATATTTAGAAATTAGCGAGAACCCAAAACTCGTTAACCATAATAAAGATTATCACTTTCGTTGGTGGTTTGAGGACGCTGTTAACGAAGGAAGTAAATTATCTTATAGGCTTAGAAATGATAAAATAGAAGGACTTAACTTAGCGCCATTTGCTCAAAATGGCGACTGGTTAGCAAATTTTGATGGTGATGATACCTCAGGCAATCCAAGAGTCGTTGTAGTAGATTTGGGTGATTTGCCATTTCATATGATATGTGAAGACTTTGCTGACTGGCTGACTAAAGCTGAGCAGGACTATTGGTAATAGCTCACCCTAATAGTTTAATGTTTTGTACACCATGAAGTACACTGTGACTATTCCAGTGTGTTTAAACGTTGATGCTATTAAGCTACAGCTTAGGATTCAAGTCCTCACTAGGGTACCGAACTTAATAATTCGCAAGCTCATCCTCTTGCTCATCACAGACCTTCAATCCAATTTGTACGGCCTCACTAAGGTCAGCCCCTTCTTTGACACTATAAGGCACATTTGGCGTCAAACGACTTAGCTTTAAGCCATCTACCGCTGCTTTATTAAGCGGTATACCAACGTAAGATTCATCGGTGTAACCCTTAGGATGAAAAAACACCTCACGACCAAAGGAAGGATTTGAGGCACACGCAATCTCACCCTCAGGCACCGTAAACGGATAAGGTGTTGTGTAATCTTTACTCCATGTCTGCTCACTCACTATGATATAGCCTGAACCATACAGATCATCTTCTGTATTGCCTGAGCTGCACCCAATCATAACGATAGACGCTACTGCAATTAACCACCTGGACATATTGATTCGCATGGTACGCCGTCCTTATCACGATCTAGCTTGGTATTTCCACATTTGAGTGCTTGTTTGGCTTGTTCACAGCTAACCATCTGCCCACAAGTGCGCGGTAAGCCTTTGCATTGAGAGCCGCCAGCACCTTTAGCAAACAACGGATGCTCTACCTCAATATCACTATAAAATGGATTATCAGTGACTGTAACTGCTGCCTGAGAAGATAAGGCAAAGAGAGATAACGCCATACTTAAAATAAATTTTTTCATAAAAACTACTTTTTTTGATATCCAAAACACTGCGTTCAAGTATTAATAATACCCTATATTTGTTCAATAAAGTGAGTGCTGTATAACTAAACGTCTGATTTACACAGCAGATTATTTATAATTTGCCTGATAGACGGGTTAGTGCCATAGTTGTTCACTGAACGTTCTGGACAGTTGTACTGTACAGTCTCTAAAAACGTACTTGAACACTAGGTGAACAATGAACATATCGGTGACAAAAGCGGCAAAAGAATGGGGTGTATCAAGAACCACGATCTATCAGAAAGTCAATGATGGTGAGCTTTCTAGAACGGCAGACAAGAAAATAGACGTTTCGGAAATGTTGCGAGTGTTCGGTGAGCCGATTTCTAAAAAACGTACTGAACGTTCAGTGGACACTGTTCAAAGTACACCTCTGAACAGCCAAAGTGTTCAGTACAATACGGACATTGAACACCTATTAGCGCTTGAAAAGCTCAAAAATGAGCACCTGAGCCAACAAGTAAGCGATCAAAAGAAGTTGATAGAGAATTATCAGCAGCAGATAGTACAATTGAACAAAACGCTGGATAAAGCCAACGCCAGTATCCATGATTTCGCACAAGTAAGACTGCTAGAGTTTAAGCAAGCTGAAATAAGCGATGAGCCGCCACTTGAACAAGAGCAAGAAAAAAAAGACGATTCAATCGTCGCGACGGCTAAGAAGAAAAAACGGTGGTTCTTTTGACTTTAACGGATATTTGAAAAAACATTAGTGTTTAATCTTTGGTAAATAGCTCTCTAAACCTTTATTGGGCTTGTTAAAACTTTCAGGCTCTCGTTGTATGATATTAATCATTTCGCGCTTAAATGCGTCAGTCTGCATTTTGCCGTCATAACTTAGGCTTGGATGATCGTTATAGTCATTCATAAACTGCACGCTATCGACAATGGACTGGATGGCTGCTTGCGATAATGCACCGTCTGCACCCGTTAGCTTGTCTAATGTTTTTTTATGGAAACTCAGCTTTAAGCCTCTAAATCCCTTACCTCTCGATTTCTTCTGATACTCCACGCTAACACTATAGTTTGTATTCTCGTTAATGTCGTTAATAGCTGTTTCAATAACAAATTGTCGCAAATGACCGAACTGCTTGTATTTACCTTTGACATTCATTACATGCTTAAATTCTTCAAGTGTAAAATCTTTGCTGTACTGAAACTGATTAACCCACATAACGACTAATTCATATAAACGTATTGAGTGGATACTTGATAACTCGCCGATTTCAAGCAACTTATACTTAGTAAAATTAGCTCTTAGCTGTGTCAAATAAGGCAAAATCTTTTCTGCAAAAGATAAAGAAACTTCTCCGTTATCCGGGTCATAGACAATACTACTGATAAGTCTTGTTTGAAGTATTTTGTTTTCGGGCAAGCTCATTACAATATCAACGTCATACAAACGCTTACTTGCGTTTTCCATATCACGATAGACGTTCTGCTCGTTTTTAGACTTCTTACCAAAGAACAGTGACTTTATATCATCTACAGACACTTTAAATTCAGTCTGTTTTGTTACTTCTGGTGCGTCAGGTCTGCTGTCTATCTGACTAATACACGCTAGCATTAGCTCTTTGTCTGTTTTTTGCATTGTGTATGTTGCTAAAATCAGCTCGTTTGATTGAACAACTAAATTATTTTCCATTTTTAATCCTGCTCATTTACTGTTTTTTTAAAAACATTCAAGCTATGGTAACATCAAAAACGGTTAAATAAACAGTTAAATAAACAGTATTTAATATATGACTGTTTTTTCTGCTCATTTACTGTTTTTTCTGCTCATTTACTGTTTTTTCTGCTCATTTACTGTTTTTTCTGCTCATTTACTGTTTTTTCTCTTTGTAAGCTATTGATATTAAAGGTGAAAAAAGGCTCTTAAACAGGAGTAAACAGGAGTAAACAGGAGTAAATAAAAACCCTTAAAGAAACGGGTGATAAATTTTTTTGTGGATAAGTGAAAAATCATCACTTTAACAACGTAGCTTGCCTAAGTAACTTATCCCTCAGTAATCGTTTTTTTAAGGATTAGATTAAGGACTAAATCCTCGGCTAGGTGAATGCGCTTTATTAACTTGATATTGGTACGACTCTAAACCACCCTGTAACGCTTTGTATTGGCTTTCAGACAGCTCTTTGCCATATTGCTCAGTAAACGTCTCTAAAGTGGCTTTAAGCGCCTCTGAGTAGGTTTTACGCTGGGTTGGTGGTAAAGAGTTAACATCACGCAACGCAAGTTTGAATTGCTGACAGGTTTTATCCAAGGTATCTGCTAAATATTCTTTGGCAACGTCTCTTGCCTCAACTGAATGACTATCATTATTGATGTAATGGTTTAACCCTTCTATGTAGCTAGACGATGAGATGATGTCCCGAGTCATTCTGCCAACCTCTCCTGCGCTACTACCTAACTTGTCGATGATACTGCTATTAAATTCCGCTCGTTTTTGATCGATACTGTCTCTGAAATCTGTAAAATGTTTGGTAAGCGCTAGATACTGCTCACGTTCAGCGTTAGGATCACGCAACAGCTTGATAATGGCTTTGTTGTTTTCAACCAGCGTGTAATCAAAACGTTTGGCCACTTGGCGTAAGTGCGCGGTAAATTCCACGGCTTTATCGTGGTCCTCAATACCATGGCGCTGTGCAAACTCGCTAAGTTGCGCCACTTGACGCTGATCAAATTTATCAGGGGCGTCAGCCGCGGTTTCTCCTTGCTCCCATCTGATAGCCATCGCCTCACCATGACGTTGTATCAAGCGCATCGCTAGGTGCAGCTTCATACGTTCAGCATACTCAAAGATTCTCTCATCTTTAAAACGGTTTGCTCGAGTGTCTCGATCAATACGTCCTTCTTGTCGATCAAGTCGAGCAGCTCTTGCTCGTCGTGCGTCGTCATCGAAGGGGCTGGGGGCTGGTCTTGCACTTCGCTCAGTTGCTTTGTTAATTTCAATATCTGACTTTCCGATAGCTTCAGTGATTCCCTCAATTGCTTGTTTTGTGTCATCACATCGCTTTGGTAGGTTTTCGCATCGTTTAGCTGCCCAAGCAATGCCTGATTTTGCCTCTTCAACGCATCGTTTTGTGTCGTCAACTCGAATTGCCGTTCTATTATTTTGTTCTGTGCAGTACGTAATGTGAGGTTCTGAGCTTCCAGAGAGTTGTTTTGCAAAATCAGCTCGCTGTTTTGTGCCTCCAATGCTGCCAGGTAGTCTTGCATTTTTCTTAGTTGCCCAAGCAAGTCCTTTTCTAAGTGCGCTAATTCGTCGCTCATTGTCTGCCTCCTGTTTGATATGGTTCTCAGCCACCAAGTTATTACGTGCTTTGATGGCGCGGTTGGTATTACCTTTTTCGGTCGTGATGCCTCGGCGCTCCATTGCCGTCGCCTCTACTCCCATTTTAATGGTGGGCTGCTGATCAAGCCCCTGATCCTTGTAACTGCGCGCATCCATCAGCGGTAGATGATATTCGGCCAATACCTTATTGGCGGTATCTACCCACATCTCCCGAATACGCTTAATCTCCTGCATCGATGACGGCAGATCATGCGCCTTACGTTTTTTATTAGACCACTCAAACGGGGTCTTAAGCTTTGGATCAAATGCCAAGGTTTTATTTGGTCCAATGGTAGGCGCTCGAGTAGTGACTAAAATATGCGCGTGAAAATTACGGGGATCAGGGTTTTCCTCACCCTCACGCAAATACTTAGAACTTGGTGGTACATTAGGATCGAATGGCAACTTCATCACCGGACGATGGATACACACATCCGCAATCACATCCATATCGTCACAAAGCTTTTGGGTAAAGTTGATAGCCAGTGAATGGCGCTCTTCCTCAGACAACTCATGAGGCAAATTAATCAGCCACTCACGCGCCACCCGACTGTCCGAACGGGTCTCTGCCGCTTCGGCAGTATTCCAAAGCGTCTCCCGATCCACACTCACACCCAGCACCTTTAATGAAAATGGTAAAACGATATCGCTGCTCATCACCCCAGACTTTTTACTATAGTCATGGGTCTTACCATATTTGGCATCATCAAGCACATCGCCAGCACGATAGGCCGCCGACGCCACAGCCGACTGCCCTGCTTTTCGAGAAATCGCCTTTGTTGCAATGTGTACCATCGTCATAAAGAGCCACCTGCTATTTTTGCTTTTTGCACACCACCGCTTTTTGTGGTGTGCGGGGTTTGGGGTTTCCCCAACGAAGAAGGATTCAAAATTAAGAATAGTAACGAAGTGAATAGATTAAATTTTGAGTCGTTACTTCGCCCTTAGTCAGGGAGACGCCACCATCAAATACTAAAATAATATATCTGAGGTGTCTGATGTGGTTGTGTTAAAGCTTATCACAAGTGATTGAATGATAGTGAGGTGCTTGCTATGCTAAGTAAAATTTAATTGATAAGGATAAATCTGATGTCAGTATCTAATAATAAAGCGCCTGTGTCTATTTTTGATAATCAAGATTCTAATGAGTTAAAAGAGCGTCAACGGTTGGAAGAGTTAAAACGCCAAGCTAAGGTTCAGCAGGTAAAGCTAGAGAAGCGCCTGAACAAGCAGAAGATTTTGATGGGGGCGTTTTTGGGTCAGGTATTGGCAACTGATGGTGAGAGTGAACAGATGATCCGAGAGTATTTTGCGATTCATTTTCCAGATTTTCTAACGAGAAAATCGGATAAAGAGTTGTTTAAAAGCATGATTGAAAGTTTGGGCGGCGATGTGGGCTTGGGTGAGGAAGAAGATTCATTTGCAGCCAACGCAAAAGAAAATAATCAAGAGGCTATTGATCAAAACATAGGTGTTGAAAGCAATCAACCTAGCAGTAGTCACCAAACGCAATCTGACTCTATGGCTAATTATGGGGAACAGGATTCGCTGCTAGATGATAATAGTTATGCTACTGGTGGCAGTAATCCAAACTATCATGGGCAATAGGTTATGTTTGTTGAAGAGCATAAAGCTGCGCTATTAAGTTTTGACGTAGACATAGAGCCATATGTGGTTGATGGCGTGGTGGCAGATAGTGAAGGCGCTTTATCTGTGATGCTGCCACTTGCTAGGAATACGATTGCGATTAAATTTGCAGAAGACGATCCGGCTGTTGCAAAAATGGTAGCTCGTGCATTTACTTTGTTTGAAAGGTTTTGCACCAGTGAGCAAGCCTATGCTTTTTATCATGAAATGATAGACTCTCCTAAGCTTTATGAGCGCGTGATGCAGTTCGTGACTCTGATGTTGAGAGAGTTTCCTAAAAACTGTATAAGTTAGTATTTAGATTGAATATGCACCTATAAAGAAGAGCATTTCCTACGTACATACCACTGT
>NZ_JBQSXN010000087.1:0-13043 GCF_052378235.1 Psychrobacter sp. AOP3-A1-26 | reverse complement strand
AATAAAAGTCATAAAATTTCTGATCGGCAGGGCTCTCTTTATTGATAAGATTGCCATTGCTGTCTTTTTCTATGGTTGTATCTTTAATTGATGATGTTTTGGTAGCAGTCTGTTTCATAGTTTTAGCTTCCTTGTTGGTTATGTAACTTCATTGGTTCATCAGGTATATCTAATTCAATAAATAAATGCTTCCATTATTTCATTGCACTTAAAAATATTAAGTAAGCACTTTTGCTTTATGACAGCTATATGCCATTACTGTTCAAACGAGGGGTCAGTGCGGCGCAGCTTTCTTAACAAAGCAGGCCATGCAATGTCGCCATTACCCTCTTTAGTGACTTGTTTTGATGCCGCTTGAATACCCGCTAATATTTGAGTGGGTATGGCAGTCAAAGTATGGCCGCCACTCTGTGCTTTAATTTGAATCTCACAGGCTTTTTGCATGATATACATGGCTAAAAAAGCATCTGCGACTGTACTGGCGCAAGTGAGTAAGCCGTGGTTGCGTAAAATCATAAAATTCGCGGTCCCTAAATCGGCGACCAAGCGTACTTTTTCTTCAGGGTTTAAGGCAATGCCTTCATAATCGTGGTATGCCAAGTTAGATAGGGGCAGTAATGATTGCTGAGAAATAGGTAATAAACCTTGCTCTTGGATCGAGACGGCCACACCGTCACTGGTATGCAAATGAAGCACACAATGAGCGTCGTCACGGGCTTGGTGTACAGCACTATGAATCGTAAAGCCTGCTGGGTTGACATCGAACTCTGACGGCGATACTTTTTCACCGTCTTGGTTTACTTTAATCAAGTTAGAAGCCGTAATCTCCTCAAACAATAGGCCATATGGATTGATTAAAAATTCATTTTCTGTACTTGGTACACGTGCCGATATATGTGTAAATACCAGATCGTCCCAGCCATAAGAGGCAATGAGCCGATAACAAGCGGCAAGGTCTACGCGCATTTGCCACTCTGCTTCGCTCACATTATGCTGTAGACTCGTGCTTGAGTCAGTCATTACTGAATCATTAGCGGTTGAGCTTTCTTGCGTTGTTGTTTGCATGGTATAGTCCCTTATTGTTGTCAGCAATCCGTTTTAAATAGCTTGAACAATAACTCTATACCATTTATAAAACCAAATCTGTCAAAAACCTTACACTTATGAACATCAATCATTATTTAAACCAAGACCCCTGGTTTACCCAACTGCCTGACAATGTGCAAGCCGTATTAGCGGCTAATGCAGTACTAAAAACATATCAAAAACGCCAAATGATTCAGACAGTTGGTGACCATGAGGCAGCAGCCCTACATTTGCTGCTGGCTGGCACGATGAGAGTATGTAATATTAATGCGAGCGGCAATGGGGTTACGTTGACACACCTGTCTAGTGGTGATTGGTTTGGTGAAATATCTATTTTAGATGATAACCCTCGCACGCATGATGCATGGACTATGAACAAGATTACCCTCCTATCGATTCCTAGAGGCGTGGTGATGCAGACCGCCCAATTGCACCCTATTTTGTACAAGCACTTGGCGCTCATTACTTGCCAAAGAATCCGAAAAGCTTTTGATTGGATTAATGATGCCACTTCATTAAACACCTCAGCACGGTTGGCTAGTACGATTATTGGGCTAGTAGAAACGTATGGCAAGCAGACGGGGGATACTATTAAAATAGACTTGCGCTTATCGCAAGAAGAGCTAGGATTTATGCTGGGCACGACCAGACAAACCATCAATAAAATAATACAGAGATGGCAAAAACAGGCAGTGCTTGATATGCACTATGGTTTTATTACCATTAAAGACAAAGCTCAGTTATTAGTAATCATGAACTCTGATTAGGAGGGGTTGAACAAAAAAGAAAGGCTGTAAATACTGGTTTACAACCATTTTTTTACTTTTAATAAGAATAATTTATATACTGCTTACTCTGTTAGAAATGGCTTTCCTGAGCATTTCGAGCAATCCTTAACAACTTGATATACATCATCTATTTTTGGCTCTTTAGCTTGAAATACCTTTCCATTATCAAGAACCAACCTCACCGTTTTATCATGCTGTTGGCCAACGGATTGATAGTTTCCAGTATTAATCATAGAGACTAGATTCTCCCATGATGTCGTAACAACACCTGAATCTACTGTGTTGTTACTAGCGGGATTAGACATACATCCGGCAAGTAATGTTACGATGGATATGAAAAACATTCTCTTAAAATAGATCATAATATTCTCTCCCTAAAAATTAGTAATCATACTATACGTAAATTACTAAAGAATAAACGGCTCATTGTGAAATAAGGCTCAATTCTATATTGGTAATAACAGAGCTAAATTCTAAGCAACCCTGTCAGTACACTGCAAGTGAATACACTATGTGACTTGTATCTTCTTTGTTTATACTTAACTATAGTTTGCTAGTAATAGCGACTTACTACCCCTAAATAACTATTATTTGAATCTAGGAGAGTCTCTTGAATATATGGCTTAAATACGCCATTACTGCTTGTTATTATCTATAATTCCAAACCGTATACAGTCTCTATAGAATGTAAGTAATCCAGTATATTTGGAGAAAGACTATTAAGCGGGTTTCCCTTAAGGTTAATACAGTCTAGATTGGTGAGCTGTAAAATACTATCAGGCAGGCTGTTAAGATTACAGTGAATCAGATCAAGCTGAGTTAACTTCGTGAGTTGGCCGATGCTATCAGGTAGATCTTTAAGATCACAATGGCTTATAAATAGCTCAGTCATATTAGTAAGTTGCCCAACGCTATCCGGTAGGTTTTTAAGGTCGCAATGACTGATATAAAGCTTATTTAGGTTGTTGAGCTGGCCAATGCTATCTGGTAACTCTTTAATCTTACAACCAGTAAGGTTAAGTACAGTCAGATTAGTGAGTTGGCCAATACTATCGGGCAGGCTGTTAAGCTCACAGTGGATCAGATTTAACACAGCAAGACTAGTGAGTTGCCCCATACTACCGGGTAAATCTTGAAGCTCACAGTGAATAAGATTAAGCTCAGCTAGGCTAGTCAGCTGTCCGATGCTATCAGGTAATTCTTGAAGCTGACAGTGAATAATATCAAGTTTATTTAGATTCGAGAGCTGTCCAATGTTGGTAGAGAGTTGTTGAAGAGGGCAGTGACTAATGAACAGCTCGGTTAGATTAGTCAGTCGTCCGATACTGTCAGGTAATTCTGTAAGCTCACAATGGTTAATATAAAGCTTATTTAGGTTGGTGAGTTGACCAATACTATCAGGCAACTGTCTAAGCTTACAATGAATCAGATCAAGCTCAGTAAGATTACTGAGTTGGCC
Source organism: Psychrobacter sp. AOP3-A1-26 (assembly GCF_052378235.1). Classification (NCBI taxonomy): domain Bacteria; kingdom Pseudomonadati; phylum Pseudomonadota; class Gammaproteobacteria; order Moraxellales; family Moraxellaceae; genus Psychrobacter; species Psychrobacter sp. AOP3-A1-26. The sequence goes on along the minus strand of NZ_JBQSXN010000087.1, from coordinate 9,710 downwards.
GATGCTATCAGGTAGATATTCAATCTTACATTCACTGATAAAAAGCTTAGCAAGACTAGCAAGTTGATCAATAGAGTCAGGTAACTCCTTAAGCTCACAGTGAATAAGATCAAGTTCAACAAGGTTAACGAGTTGCCCAATACTGTTAGGCAATTCTTTAATATCACAATGACTGATAAAAAGTTCAGTGAGGTTACTGAGTTGGCCGACGCTATCCGGTAAGTCTCTAAGCTCGCAATGACTAATAACAAGCTTAGTTAAGTTACTGAGCTGACCAATACTATCAGGTAAGTATCTGAGCTTGCTTTTATCAATAAAAAGCCCAGTAAGGTTACTGAGTTGCCCAAGACTTTGAGGTAGCTCTCTAAGCTCGTAACGATTAATAAAAAGTTTCGTTAGGTTAGTGAGGTGGTCCATATTATTTGTTAAGTCACTCGAATTAATACCATGAAAATTAATTTCCACGTGACCTGTGAGGTAAGTCAGTTCATTAGAGCTATAATTTATTCTATATATACGTCTATATTCCTGTTCGTCTAGCCCAGTGACTTCCACTTCTATAATTTCTAGAACCTCTAGCTTTTGGATACGAGACACCTCTTTATCATTAGGCGTCTCATAGCCGAGCATATCAAATGTGTCTGACCATTCTCTTATTTCCTCAATCCAACTATTATCAATATCTAGTGCTTTAACCTCTAGCGCTGTACTGAAAGTATCAAATACAGAGATTTCCCGAGAGTTGTTATTAGTATCTTGACTCATAATCTCGTTCCTCAGCCCGCTTGGTTAATCAGCATATTACGCAAATTACCAATGGCTTTAGTTGGGTTTAGGCCTTTTGGACAATACAACACGCAATTCATAATACCGCGACAACGAAACAAACTAAACGGATCTTCTAAACGTAACAAACGTGCTCGGGTATCGGTATCACGGCTATCAACAGCGAAGCGATTAGCATTTAACAATGCGGCAGGTCCTAAGAACTTATCAGGATTCCACCAAAATGAAGGGCAAGCCGTTGAACAACAAGCGCATAAGATACACTCGTAGAGACCGTTGAGCTTTTCGCGCTGCTCAGGCGTCTGCAAGCGCTCCGTTACCGGTAATGGCTGATCGTTGATTAAGTAGGGATGAATCTTTTCATATTGTTCATAAAATTGGTTCATATCGATAACCAAATCACGAACCACGGGCAAGCCTGGTAACGGTCGAATAATGATTGTCTCGGGTAAGCTATTCATATTGGTTAAACAGGCCAAGGCATTTTTACCATTGATGTTCATGCCATCAGAGCCACAAATACCTTCACGGCAGGAACGGCGAAAAGTGATGGTTTCATCTTGTTGTTTAAGGCGTATCAATACATCAAGTAACATGCGATCTGAATCTAGAAGTTCAATGGTATAGCTTTGCATACGCGGCGCTGCATCCTTATCAGGATCGTAGCGATAGATTTCGATGGTGCGAGTACCTCGGCTCATAGCATTACACTCCAAATATAGATGCAGTATTGTTTAAAAAATTACTCCTATACTTTACTATACACTTGACTTTTTAATAATTCTGCAACTATTTGAAATATTTATCTTTTTTGGTATAAGTATTATCTTAACGATCAGCGTTACCCAAGCTAAAGTAGCGGCGCCAAAAATTAGACCACATTAAACCATAAAAAAAGCACCGAGCTTTAATGGCTGGGTGCTTTTTGTTTTTGGCTTAGAGCTTTTTCCATTATAGAGCTAGCGTTTACAGCAACTCTTTACGCAGCTGTGCCGGCGTCTTTGGCGACAACAAACCAGGGGCGACGTCGAGCACGGTTTTTGCACCAGTTTCGCCTGCCACGTTCATTTTATAGGCGGCGCGGGCGTAGGCCACGAGCACGCTGGCAGTAAACTCAGGGTTACTGCCGAGCTTTAATGAAAACTCCAACACTTGGTTGTTCTGCTCATTATCGAGGCCGCTGACGCCACTGCGAATGACGAAGCCACCGTGCGGCATCTTGCTGTGTTCAGACTCAAGAGTTTGCTCATCGATAAAGTGCACTGTGGTGTCGTAGTCAGCAAAATAATCCGGCATGGTTACTATGGCGTTGCGCACGGTATCGGCATCGGCGCCGTCTGCTAGCACGACATAACATTCGCGGGTGTGCTTTTCACGGGTACTGAGCGTGGGCTGTTCGCCTGCCCGTACGCGCGCCATGGCAGATTCTGAGGGCAGGGTATATTGCACGCCTGCCTGAACACCATCCACACGGCGTACCGCATCTGAGTGCCCTTGGCTTAAGCCTTTGCCCCAAAAGCTATAGGTTTCACCGACCGGTAGAATAGCTTCACCGTATAAGCGGTTGATAGAAAATAAACCGGGATCCCAACCTACGGACAGCATGGCGACTTTGCTGGCTTTTTTAGCAGGCGCGTCAAGCGCTTCGAAATATTCGGGGATTTTGGCGTGGGTATCGAAGCTGTCGACGATGTTAAATAAACTCGCAAGCGCAGGGCCTTGCTCGGGCAAATCAGACTTGGAGCCGCCACATAAGATCAGCACGTCTATGTCGTCTTTATATTGTGCAATATCGTCCATGGCGTAGACGGGTGCGCTATCGTCAATCAGGGTGACGGAGGCGGGATCTCGGCGGCTGAATACACCGACTAATTGCATGTCTGGACAGTGCTTGATGGCGGCTTGGGCGCCGCGGCCGAGGTTGCCGTAACCGGCGATGGCGACTCTAATTATTGATGTCATTATGATTAGCCTTACGTTGGTGTAGCGGACAGTCTGTTATTGCTAGTGTGAGATGTATCAAGTGATACCGGTGGTGCAATAAGGGTCTGCAGTAAGTCAGACTGTTATAAATTGATGTTCTGCAGAGGTAGCAGGTATTTTAGATGATTACTATTACGAGCGATAGCTTACTTTACATATTTGAAGCCATCTGTACAAAGCTACAGATTTAACCTCTATTATGTCAAGATAGGGTCGACCAAATATTATCATATGACGTTATACCATTCACAAAAATTAGAGTAGCAAGGAAAACGAGTGCAAGTGATGCTAAATACTTTCTGGTTATCCTTGATAAAAAAGGGTGGTATAGGTAATGATAATCAAGAAACTATATGATAGAGGTGGGCAATACTAAAAAAGAAAACTTAGTTAAAGTATGCCGCATTGCTAAGAACTTAGAAGGTGAGCCTATTGAATATAGAGAGTCATATGGGTTGGCAGAGAAGTTCAGTTATGAAATTAATATTATTTAGAGATTAGTAAAGGGCAAGGGCAGCAGTCAACTCATTTAGGCCACTTGATTCAAACCTCCCAAGTCAGTTTCTACAAAACTGACAGCATAGGTCAAAGACCTTTGTGCATGACTTGATAGGCTGCGATAAAAAGGATATATATAGCAGACATATAATTACAGTATCTAAAGTATGAGCACTGAAAACATGAATATCGAAAGCAACACCGCTAACCAAATAGACATCATCTATGAAGATGAGTTTCTGGTAGCGATTAATAAAGAGGCTGGTCTATTGGTGCATCGCAGTTGGCTGGATAAAGGCGAGACACGCTTTGCCATGCAACTCACCCGTGATGCGGTAGGTTGCCATGTATTTCCGGTGCATAGGTTAGATAAGCCCACCTCAGGCGTGTTGCTGTTTGCCAAAAGCCCAGCCGTGGCGCGTAGCCTTACTGAAGCTTTTACTGAACACAAAATTACCAAGCAGTACTTAGCCGTAGTGCGCGGCTTTATGCCAGAGCAGGGCACTGTTGATTATGCGTTGAGCTTTCAGCCCGATGCCATTGCCGATAAGTTTGCTGACTTGGACAAACCTGCTCAAGAAGCGGTGACACATTGGCAACGTTTGGCACAAGTTGAGCTGCCATTTGCGGTGTCAAAAAAGCATGACACTAGCCGCTATAGTCTCATGCGCTTAATACCTGAAACTGGACGAAAACATCAGCTACGTCGGCACATGAGGCATTTATTCCATCCTATAGTGGGTGATACCAGCCACGGCGACGGACGGCATAATCGATTTTTTCGTACGCAATATGGTTGCGCGCGCATGCTGTTGCACGCTCAGAGTTTAGCGCTCAGCCATCCAGTTACCGGTGAGCCATTGTTATTAAAAGCAGGATTGGATAGTCAATGGATACGCATTATGGAAGAGTTTTCTTGGATAAATAGCGCTGGAGATTAATCAGCGTAGGATTTATCTTAGAAAATTATATCAAAGGAGTCTCTAAGTTGGGAGTTGTTAATCAAGCAGCCTGACGAATAGCTGTTTATGTGAGGTACTCTCATTGGTTTAACGTGGTCCTAGTGGTATAAGCCATTCAGATTGTGATGGTGTATCAAAAAGTATGCTGATTAAAATTTAAACAATTATTGAAGCCTTAAAAGCCCTATAGGGTCAGAGAACGTAGCATAGGTTTCTTATTGACTTTTATCGCCAGCATACTTTTTAGAACACCACCGACTATTTAAAGGAGAACTGGACTGGCGTTAATGATGTTGAACTGGCAACCCTTGAATGGGTGGATTGGTTTAATAAAACACGATTGCATAGCACGATTGGATATGTATCACCTTTTGAATTTGAAAAGCGGTATTCTGATAATTTAATCCTGTCAGGCATGGCTGCCTGACTCAAGTAAATCACTCTCCGATATACTCGGGGCGGTTCAGTTTATCAGATCCAGCGAATTTCTAAGTCACCTGAGCGGTGATGAAGCAGATAACCAAGCCCGAGTTCGATAGAGCAGATTTCTAAGTCACTTTTTGCATGACGCGGCAATGCGAGAGATAGTAGATATTGGCGCGTTTAGAGTGCAGAATGGTCTTGAGATCAGAGGAGGCGAAGCTATTACCTGTATAGGGGTTAGTCGATTTAGCCATAGTAATTTCAGTAAAGTAAAACCTTATCTTAGGTATGGCTTTACCTTACTGGAATTATATTTGCAAAACAATGGATAGGATATCTTCTGCGACAACAGATGTCATTTTGGGATATAATAATTACCAGACAACTTAAGTTATCTGGCAACCCAGCAGGCGTCTAAAAAGTGGTCAATGGCAGTTACACAGAATCTGGGATGGTCTCTATTTTACGGACAAAAAAAGCCCCAGTCGTTAGACTGGGGCTTTCTAAATATTTGGTAGGCATAAGCAGATTCGAACTGCTGACCTCTACCATGTCAAAGTCGCTCGACCAAAATGCTTATTATGATAATATCTTACATTCATTGACCTTTATGGCCTGTAGATATTATACGATTGAATAATCACAATGTAAATTATAATAAAGTAAAATTTAACTCGTATTTGGGCACTGTATTTTTATAGTGTTTTTACCTCTACTCAAGCCCTTCTCAGAACAAAAAAAACTATGTTTGTTCGTTGAGAATCTATTCTTATTACGTCTGCTATGGTCGTTTTTGAATTTCTACGTATTGTTTCTACTGCTTATTCTCTGCATAATATAAGGAGATTACTGTTCTAATCTCTGCATATCTCTGGGGAACGTATGAAGCATACTACTTATATTCATGAGCACTCAAATTGGACTGAGTGGCAATGGTCGGACAAAAAGCTATTGCCACTCGTCAGTCGGGTGCGAATATTACAAGGTCGTTTATTAGGAAAATTGCTAACGCTAGGGTTTGAGTTAAATGTTGAGGCGCAATTAGATGCTGTGACTTTAGAGATTGTCAAAACCTCTGAGATAGAAGGGGAGTCTCTAAATAACGATCAAGTGCGTTCCTCAGTTGCGCGGCATTTAGGGCTGGATAATGCCAGTATGCCAACCACTACTCGTGAGATCGATGCCGTGGTAGAGATGATGCTAAGTGCTACCTATCGTTATCAACAGCCGCTATTGTTAGATGATTTACTCGGATGGCATCGAGCATTATTTCCAGATGGATATAGTGGGCTTTATCGTATTCAAACAGGTAGTATCCGTGATGATAGTAAAGGGCCAATGCAAGTAGTGTCTGGTGGGTATGGTCGCGAGCGGGTTCATTTTGTTGCCCCGAGTGCGGATAGGTTGCCAGATGAGTTAGACAGATTCTTATTGTGGTTTAATACTTCGTCAAATGAGCAAGATGCTATAGATTTAGTCATTAAAGCAGGTATTGCTCATTTATGGTTTGTGACTTTGCATCCATTTGATGATGGAAATGGACGACTAACACGAGCAATCACAGAACGAATGCTGGCAAAAAACGATAACAGTGCCCAGCGCTTTTATAGTATGTCAGCGCAAATTCTTAAACAGCGTAATGATTATTATAAAATACTAGAGCGCACGCAAAAGGGTGATACTGATATCTCGGATTGGTTGGTCTGGTTTTTACAAACATTAGAGCAAGCACTCATTGCTGCTCAAGAAACCACGGATAAAACTATTAGTAAGTCAGGCTTTTGGCAAACGCATCGACAGCACGCTTTGAATGATAGGCAAGTAAAAATGCTAAATACTTTGCTGACTGATTTTTATGGCAAACTTACCACTAAAAAATGGGCAACTATGACCAAATGCTCTATAGATACGGCACTACGAGATATCAATGATTTGATAGAGAAGGATATGATGCAAAAATCTGTAGCATCAGGACGTAGTACGAGTTATGAGTTGGTCTTATCATAAAAATTATATTGATCAAGTCTGTTATGACAGAAATAAAGTATTCGAATAAGCTGTAATGAATACGATCAACTCAATGATCTAATATGAGCGGTTTTTTTACAATAGAATATTTTAAGTAGTCTATTAATTAATTAACATTTTTTTGATATTTTCATATTTGGATGGAAGTAAACAGCAAATCAGAATTTTTTCAAAACGATAGTCTTCCAAGTTAATATTTATGGACTTGACTCCCTAAGTTTCATCTTACAGATTTGATGGTAATGACAGTCTGCTAAGTATAGTCAACCTTAAATAAAACCGATACAATATTCATAACTCATTCATTTAATGAAATAAACGATGACCTATTCAATCGACTTTCGCAAGCAAGTACTGCGTAGCATTAAAGACGGCATGACCATTCGAGAAGCCGCTGTTTTTTACCAGCTTAGCACAAGCTCGATCCACAGCTGGCAGCAGAGCTTAGTTCCTAAAACTACCAGAAATAAAGCACCGACTAAAATATCAAATGAAGCCTTATTGAAAGATGTTGAGCAGCATCCAGACGATTATATGTATGAGCGAGCACGGCGTTTAGGCTGTAGTAAATCAGGTATAGAAGCTGCATTAAAACGGTTGAGTATCACTCAAAAAAAAGACCTTAGAGCATCCAAAAGCATGTCCGATAAAAAGAGCGATATATCTAAGTAAGCTTGATCGCTTTACACAGCAAGGCTATCCCATTGTCTATATGGATGAAAGCGGCTTTGAGCACGAGACCATTCGTTCTCATGGCTATGCACCGGTTGGTAAACCTTGTATCGATAGCTACAATTGGCAAGCAAAAAAGCGTACGAATGTTATCGGTGCTCTGTATGAAAAGATGCTGTTTGCCATAGATTACTTCGAGCAGAACATTAACAGCACCATATTCTATGACTGGTGCAAATACACACTAATTCCAAGTCTCAAAACTAAATGCGTGATTGTGATGGATAATGCTCGGTTTCATAAAAACAAACGTATTCAAAAACTACTGAACAGGCACGGCCATCGTATTTTATGGCTGCCACCCTACAGTCCTGATCTGAATCCTATTGAGAAAAAATGGGCACAGGCTAAGTTTCTGCGCCAAGGGTGGATGCAGAATAATCTACCTAAACTGTTTTACGATATGGGTTGTTCCAGTTTTATTGTGGATTGACTATATTCATATAGATAGTTATTTTATTTAATACACTTCTTATAAAATCAAAGCTATTATAATAATTGCGATAGTTTAAACTATCGCAATTATTATAACTTTACTTTCGATAAAACTTTATTTCAATAATTTCTCTAAAACAGAAAAACGCGAAATAACCAAAAAATCTAACAACGCTATAACGATGATGGCGATGATTGCTGTGGGAAAGATTATTGCTACGACAATAAGAATAATCGCTAACCATGTTGGTATCGATCTCTTAATACCGCGTGCTGGTGGGTTTAACCCGATAACCTCCTGAGTATTAGGCCTACGTTGCCACCACATCACATAACCACTGATGCAGATACCGATGACTGCTAGGCAAAACAGTACGTTAGCGAGTATGCTCCACCACCCAAGCGTTCCCATATGTAGGGCAATACCTGCTGCCATAAACTTCCCAAACGCGTTGTAGTCATCATAGCGAATATCTGCCAATACTTTACCCGAGTAACGGTCGATATGTACAGTACGGTCAGCTGTGGGACTGTGCATATCATAGCTCATAGAATCTTGGCTGAGTGTCCAAACGCTTGTGCTATCTTGCGGTACGTTCATATGGTAGCGGCCTGTAAACCCTATTTCTCGTGCATACTTATCCACTGTATCTATATTGATCGGTAGGTTCGGGGCGATACCATCTTTGCCCTTGGTCGTACCAGAGATTGGCATTGGCGTCAGCTCAAGTACCCAAGGCACTTCCTTACTGCTACCTGTATTTAAAACGCTACCATGTGTTGGTGTGCTATCTGAACCATGAACATGCGGGGCAGCTTCGCTCATGTCCATGCCCGCATGAGGATCATCAGGATTGATCGAAGTCGGTACAGGGGCTACACCCCATTTTCCAGCAGGAAACTGACTCCATGCCTGTACCATTTTGCCACCCCAAATACCTGCCCATGCCATGCCAGAAATACAAAAAAACAGCAACACAATCGATATCCAGCTACCCAGTGTGGCGTGAATGGTGCGAAAGAACGAGCGTTTTTGTTTCAGGCTCGTCCCTTCATCAGGGACTAGCATGGCTTTGACAGATTTGCGTTTTTGCCACCACAAATACCAACCCGTTAGGATCATCAGGATGGTCAATGCCGCCGTGGTTTCTTGGATATAATCTCCTACCGTTCCTAACAGCAGATCTCCATGAATCGCATCAAAAGTGTGATACAAATTACTTTTCGTTGGTATGCTTTTGACGATATCTGCCGTATAAGGATCAATAGCCACCATATTATCTTGACTGTCTGATCGTACTTGAAACAGCGCAACGGTATCAGGCTCTCGGGGCGCGATGTATTTTATGAGTGCGCTGTCAGGCGTGCTTTCAAGCGCCGCTTTGGCTTGAGTGGAAACAGACATTTGTACCGTAGTCTGCGGGGTAATGGTCAAGCGATCGTAATCTCGGCCCGTCGTATTAGACATCAGCAGCATGCCAAGCGCAGTACAAGCAAGAATAATCAAAAAAGGAGCAATAAAAATCCCTGAATAAAAGTGCCAACGCCACACGGTAAAGTAATGCTGAGAATTTTTTGGTTTCTGATCTTGTCTACTCATCAGTAGATCCTTAAATAATAATGGGCTATATGGCTCTGCTCTTAAGGCGACGCTCATCATCTTACGTCTTGTAATTTAAGCCTTACGATTTAAACAGTGACAAGCGCTAGAAGCAGAGTCAGGCTGTGTCGTTTTCAGTGCTCGTGATTCATTTGCTCATGGTTCATTTGCTCGTGATTCATTTGCTCGTGATTCATTTGCTCATGATTCATTTGCTCATGATTCATATGCCCGTGATCCATATGCCCGTGATCCATATGCCC
>NZ_JBQSXN010000086.1:0-13327 GCF_052378235.1 Psychrobacter sp. AOP3-A1-26 | reverse complement strand
TATTATTAAAGGCGTCCTTAATAGTCGTTAAATCTTTAATCCATTGATAATAACCGCCGAATGCAAGATAAGAATCTGGACTGAGATATACCACTTGATCTTTACTCCAAGCAGTGGTTTGGGCAACCAGCTTATTATCTAATACTGCTTTTGCTCCAATACTGTCTTCACCAATTGCCGCGCTACGGTCAATGACAAATAACCAGTCTGGATTGGTCTTTTGTAGATATTCAAAAGACACTGGCTGACCGTGGTTACCATCTTTGATTTGTCCATCCGCTATTGGAATATTGAGTACGGTGTGAATAAAACCATAGCGTGACTCAGTACCATATACCGACATTTTATTGCCATTGACCATGACGACTAGGCCTGTGCCCTTATCTTTGGTGGAAGCTTTGGTTTCTGCTAACAGGTCATCAATGTCTTTTTGCAGTTTGGCGGCTTGATCACTTTTGCCAAACAATACTCCTAAATCAGCTAGGCGGCGCTTGCTCGATTCATAAATATCGGCGGTATCGACACTCATATCAAGGGTAAGAGCAATGTTCGAAAGTTCATCGTATTTTTTAGCAGTGCGGCCGCCAATTAAAATTGCCTGCGGTTGTAGCGCATTCAAGGCTTCAAGATCTGGCTCAAACAATGTACCTACTTCTTTTGGCTCAGGTTGGTTTTTTGCTTGCAGATTGTCTAACAACATATTGTTTGGCATACCTTGAATAGGCACATCAAGAGCGGCTAAATCTTGCATTAGCGTCATGTCATATACTGCAATGGGTGATGGGTTCATCGGTAAGCTTACTTCACCTTTTACGGTATCAATTTTTACAGTAGTGGCAGACTCGCCATTACTAGTAGCATTTGAGACTGTATCTGCCGTTTTATTTTCTGTTGTAATCTTTGCAGTTTCAGAGTTGCTGGAGTCGGATGATGTACAGCCAGTCAAACTAACAGTGGCTACTAATGCCACCATCATAGTGGTTAATAAAGGACGCTTGAATACAGGTACTGGTGTAGAGAGTAAAGTGGTAAACATAAATAACTCATTATACAGGTTATAGAAAGTTGGTTAATCAAACGACTGCCAAATATAGGAAGGGTAGTAAAGAGTCTGCATAACTGTATTAACAACAGTGCTCTTCGCTATTTATTTTGCCTTCAATCTTCAATATTATTGCTTATTTCGTTTTTTGTAAGGTCAGATAAGTAAACAGCGATTATCATAAAGGAGTTAGTGATACATATCAATGATAATGAGAACTATTGTCATTATTTATTATTGTCATTATTTATATTGGTTATTTTCATAAATAGAGGTACTCATCTTTCTGACAGCTTTTAAAAAACAGCTTGCCTTCCTCTTCAACCTATTTAAAGTAGAGAGGGTAATTTGTAAGCGGAAATTAATATTTAAAAGAAATTTATTGATAATAATTATCGTTTGCATTATTATTACAATTTTATTTCATAGACTTATTAGGCTGTTATGGGTTCAACAAGTTTCAATGTGCCATCACTTAAATTAACATCAACAGTTATGGGTTGTGTTGTCGCATTACATTTGCTGACAGCAATTGCATTGGTGATGGTCAAAACCCCTGTGACTACTATTAAGCCACTTAAAATAACGCCACCTATAGAAATACAGTTGGTGTCAGAAGTTACGACAATTGCAGAGCCGGTGACGGCAGCCGCAGAAGTCGAACCTATTAAAGCGCCTAAACCACAATCTGTTAGCGTACCTGAGGCAAAACCAGAGCCTAAAAAAGCCGTGCAACCAGTTGTGAAAAAAGAAACACCAAAGCCTCAAGTTGATACTAAACCAGCTACTGCGACAACAAAGGTAGTAAATAGCAAGCCTGTCATCAAACAACCAATAAAATCACAAGAATCAGACGCAGCAGCTCAAGCAAGCGCTTTAGCAGCCGATAACGAACGTAAGATATTGGCAGTACAGGCTGAAAAGGCTACTCAACAAGCGCATGCCAAAGCTATGCGAGAGGCTCAGGCAGCGGCAGATGCCAAAGCAAAGGCAGATCGTGAAGCGCAAGCCGAATCCGATGCCAAAGCGGCAAGAGAAGCCGCACAAGCCGCTGCTCGTGAGAAAGCCAATCAACAAGCTGCCGCCGCCGCAAGTAATACCCCCGTCAATTTTACTGCCACTAACGCCAACTGGGCCTCAGCACCGAGTTTTAGTTTTCCTGCTCGTGCCAGACGAGCTGCCAAATCAGGCGAAACCTTTAGGGTGGTTTTGATATTACAAGTTAATAAGCAAGGCGGCATTGATAATGTGAGCTTAGCGCAATCTTCTGGCAACGCTGCACTCGATAGAGAAGCTCAGCAACAAGTACGTTCTGGTAAATTTAAACCCTTTACGAAAAATGGCGTACCAGTGGTGGGTAATGTAACTTTACCTATCAGTTATGCAGTGCCGTAAAAGTTAGTTATTTACCAAGCCCATTATTTTCAAAGCGTCACTATTTATAATTTTTCATGATAAGTCGATATGCGGTACTCGCAACGAACTCATATGATTGCATAACATATTAAGGAGTGTGATATGGACTTTACAAGCTACTGGCAATACAGCGATTTGGTGACCAAAAGCTTGTTTTTCTTGCTATTGGTCTTATCGGTGCTCTCTTGGGTAACTGGTATTATTCGCATATTACAAAGCCGAAAATTGGCCGCCTGTGTTGCTGATGATTTGAGTCAGCAGGTTGAGATGAAGCGTTCAGCTGTGATTAACTCTGATGCTGCTATGCGTCGATTAGTCATTGAGCAAGCATTATTAAAGCATATAGGGCGTTACCGTTTTGCTAGCGAACGCGGCTTACCTATTTTAGGTACCACTGCAGCGATCGCACCATTTATTGGGTTATTTGGTACAGTGTGGGGTATTTTTCACGCGTTACATAATATCGGTACCAGTGGGCAAGCAGGACTTGGACAAGTGGCAGGGCCAGTTGGCGAGGCGCTCATTATGACAGGTCTCGGTATTGCCGTCGCAATTCCAGCAGTGGTGTTTTATAACCTTGCCGTACGTATCAATCGACGGGTAATGTACCATGCCAATGATAGAGCCCATGATTTATTGGCGCAGTCTGTTGATTTAGCAGCAATGCAACCTTCAATGGAGCCTCATAATGTAGCTGAAAAGCAGGGTATAACCACTAATGTCACTGGTAGTAAGAGTGCTCATAGCAATAGTAGTATTCATACTGATAAACAAGAAGCTTATCAACAGTAGCAGTGCTAGCCTTTATTTATAAAGCTGTTGTAAACGATAGAACTGCATGGTTTTTTTCAAAGCAAAAATTTATGATTTTGTATAAGACTGATACACAATTGAGAATATTATGGCATTTCAGTTAGGTGATGATGACGTTCAAAGTATGAATGAGATGAACCTCATTCCACTTATTGATGTCATGTTGGTATTGATGATTATCTTTTTATTGACAGCGACTGTTTTGAACCCAACAGTACCGCTTGATTTACCCAAGACCAGTGCGCTAATCAATGAGCAGCCACCTGAAGCAATCCAAATCAGTATTGATAAAGATGCCGGTATTTTTTGGGATAGCGATCCTATTAGCATAGAAGAGTTAGATACTCGTTTGCAGCAAGAAAGTGCTTCAGGCAAAGACCCTTCTATTCAATTGCGCGCGGATAAAGACAGCAAATATGATACGGTGGCGCAGGTACTGGCGGCAGCCAGTCAAGCAGGGCTGAGCAAAATAGCCTTTGTAAATGAATAGCAATGAAAAATAGGAGTCATTTAGCATAGTTGGCTTTCTATATAATCAATCTCGTCTCGCTATTATTAAAAATAACTAAGATAATAATAAAAATAAATATAATAACAATCTTTCTCTCCCGCCTTGCTTGGGTAACCTAGTGAGGTTTTTCTTATCTAGGAGATAAGATCAGGGTAATAAACTAATCTTGAATAGACTTAATCTTAGAAGTTCTTTAAGCTCTCTAATAGAGAGGTTGTAAATACCTCTGCATGAGATTGGTTGTAAAACTGATAGCTACAACGCTCCTCAAAGTGCTCACAGACTTCCTTGGCGAATTCTTTTTTACTCATCAGAGTAGGCGCTACTACTGGCATAGTGGTTTGCTCTGCAGAGTGACTAAAAGTGAGTCGTATTTGTTTGTGTTTATTATTGGATATATCTGCAAGTTGCGCTTTAGGAAGATTTTGATATGCCTGCCAATAGTTAATCATCTCTCCATTTTGCCACCAAAGTGATGGATCTGCACTGAAATACTGCTGATAAGCTTCAGGATGCTTGAACAAATTATATAACACAAACAGACCACCGTAAGAGTGTCCCCAAATCGCCTCTTGCTTCGATTTCTCGCCCAACTGTTCATATACCCACGGTTTAATTTCTTTTTCTATCAGCTCATAAAACTGCTCTGCACCACCATTTAATCGCTCTCTACCTTCTTCTGTAAACGCATTGTTATCTGTAGTGTTGGCTAATAAGGGTGGAGTATAATCATATGCTCTGGCATCGACATCAAAGCGATAAGGGCTCTGATAACCTATAAAAACTAAGACAGGTGCTGTGCCCTGTGTCGAAGAATGAGCCAGTGATAGTAAGATATCTTTGTCTAAATCATCAATAGCCGCATTGCCATCAAGCATATAAAGCACTTTACTAGGAGTTTTTACAGAATTGTTAGAGAGTAGATGATCGGTTGTCTGCTCAGGAATAGCTAACCACACTTGATAATGGCGAGGTTTTGCATAGGCTTGCAGCATTTTTGACTGTAAATTGGTTACGCTAGAGGAGGGTAGTTCTGGTGCAGGTGCACTGAAAGTATGATATACGAAACGATACCCGGTATCTTTGGCATGCAATAAGCTCATATCTACTGTCTTGGTCAAGTCAGGTTTAGCATAGCTTGGTGACATTATTATTCCTGCCATAGTTATCGTTATAATTGCAAGGCTTCCCTGAAATCTTGACATACTTATCCTTTATTATATTTAATTTATTGAAAAAAGCCTTAGACATAGCGTTGCTTATATTGAAGCTGTAAGAGGATTAACAAATGCAGTTTATATCACTGATAATGATTGACAATCAGTTACAATATAGTAATAATAATGCATATGATAATCGTTATCAATAATATTGCTTTCTAGTGGTTCTGTATTTCACAAAAATCCTTCTTATGAGATTAAATTATGTCACGTTCAACTCAGTCATGTTTCAGCAAAAACCTATTGTCTAAAGTTTCTATTTTATCTATTGCACTATTATCTTTAGGGGTTGCAGGCTGTCAAAATACGATGTCATCGTCTAGCGCAACGCCTGTATCTACCTCTAATGCTGTCACCACGGGTCTCATGAAAACTCAAAGTAACTATGCTGATACCCGTTATTTAACGATTGACGGCAAAGACTATCCCGTTTCTGAAAACTCTGCTCGAGTAGTCATCAATAAAGCGAAAAATGTACCAGAATTGGTCGCTGATATTTTTGATGGAAAAGGTAAAGTTGCAGTACCAGGCTATAAAGTGATGTTGATGGTTCGAACTAACTCAGTGGCTGCAGAAGGCAGAAAGCTAGATAATGGTAAAGTTATCGATAATCGCATGATCCATCGTGGCAGCAAAACTCTTGTTGGTATCCCTGTTGTCAATGGTCAAGCAAAACTTGATCAGGCACAATTATTAAATTTCGATATCATTTATGACGATTTATCAACAGTCGTTGCAGAGGGCGAAGTGGTCAAACCACGTGGTACCAAAATAACCAAAGCAAATATACCAGTTACCAATAAAAAAGTGGTCGTACACTCTTTGACCTTACCTAACATTGCTAGCGGTGAAAGTGCAGGTGGTGGTGTTAATTTCGAAGCCAGTGCAACAGTAGATGGTAAAGTCATAAAAACTGGCGCTAATAGTGCTTTTAATATCTTTTATACCGCGACTAGTGATAATGCTAGAGGATTCTAGTTGTTGAGTGCTAACTGGTAAGAACAGGCTCTGACTTCACTAGATGAAGCTAGAGTCGTTTCCGTTTAATCGTTATCTGTTTTTAAAACCACTAACAAACCCAATGGGTTATCTACTATGGCTTTAAGGAATTCTCACGTGGTTAATAATACCTCAAATCAATCCTCGCATTTCCGACTATCTCCGCTATGCTATTCTGTTTTATCGTTACTCTTTATGTCAGTACCAGCGACTGCTGCTGAATTACAAGATAATGCTGATTCAGAGCCTAGCACCACATTAGATACAATTGTCGTTACCGCAAACCCTTTATATGCCATTGATCCGAGTGAAGACAATGATTTATATAATGCCAATGTCGCGACGGTCGGCACCAAGATACCAGATTATCTAGAAAATATTCCACAGTCTATCAGTGTGATCACCCAAGCAAAGATTGATGACTTAAATCTTGATACCTTAGATCAAATTGCCAAACGCACGACAGGCTTACGAGTTCTGCAAAATGATGATGGGCGCTCGTCTATTTACTCTCGTGGTTATGAGTATGACCAATACAGTATCGATGGGCTCGCATCTCCCATGGCAAGTATCAATGGCACCTTGCCTAATTTAGCCGCATTCGACCGAGTGGAGGTCATGCGCGGACCTTCTGGTTTGTTTAATTCAGCGTCAGAGATGGGCGGTGTTGTGAACCTGGTTCGAAAGCGCGGTAAAGCCGATGGAGATCAAATTCTAGAAGCCAATGTTAGCAATCCGACAGGCTACGGCGTGTCTGCTGATCTGCAGGGCAGTTTAAGTGCTGATGACAGTCTCGTTGGTCGCACGGTGCTGCAATACAATCAGCGTGCCAATCCAGTAGTCGATGATATCGGCGGGAAAGACAATCAAAACAGTACGGTCTACGTCAGTGCCGACAAGCAATTGAATGAGAACAGTAAATTTGGTTTTGGCTACTTGATGCAAGATCGGCAAATTACCCCTGATAATGGTCTGCCTACCTTTGCTGATAAATCATTAATATCGCTACCACGTGATGATTTTTATGGTGCCAAGTGGAACGATTTTAACAGTCAAAGCCATGATGTTTTTGCCGATTTTGAGCATCGTCTTGCTAGTGCCGGCGTCATCAGTGCTGGTATGCGCTACTCTGATAGAGAAGCTGATTATAATTATGCCTTTGCAGGAGGCGCCCTTGAGGATAATAAAACCAGTGTTGCCGGTATTGGTGCAGATATTCACGAAACGTCGCTTAGTGCTGATGTCAATCTAAGCCAACCGTTTAAGATTGGCAACCATCAAAGCGAATATGTCATTGGTGCTGACTATAAACGCTTTAAAACTGATAATGAAAACGCGCGTACTAAAGCCTTGGGTCAAGGTTTAACGGTCGGACAAATCAATGATTTGAACGAAGTCAGTATTATTGAGCAAGCACGTCGCGGTGAAAAAGGCTTTGCGCTTGCCCATACTGAGAACACCCTGAGTGAAACGGGTTTATACGGCAAAGTGAATTACAAGCCTATCGATAAATTAAGCCTAATTGTCGGCGGTCGTTTGAGTCATTATGAGATAGAAAGTGATGATAAGATTAGCAATGCTGATGCCAGTACTGACAGTAGTAGCAAAGCCACTGGTTATGGGGCTGCTGTGTATGAGCTGACGCCGAATATCAATGCCTATGGCAGTTATACTCAAGTCTTTACCCCGCAATATGTTGCCAATCAAGACGGCGAATTACTAAAACCGCGTGAAGGCGATCAGATAGAAATCGGTCTAAAAGGTCATTGGCAAGATACCTTGTCAGCGAGACTGAGTGGCTACCGTCTGACCGATGAAAATGCTGCTGCTCCCACAGCAGATGGCGATCAAGTGGCATTAGGAAAACGTCAAATGCAAGGCGTAGAAGTAGAAGTTAATGGCGAAATTATGCCTAACTTACAAGTATCTGGTGGCTATAGCTATTTAGATAGTGATATCAAACAGGCATCGAGTGATAGGGATGATGGCATTTTCCTATTGATGCCCAAGCACTCTGCTAATCTTTGGGTAAGCTATAAAGCGGATAATTTGCTTGCTCGTCCATTAACAATGGGATTGGGTGTCAACGCCGTCGGTGAATTCTCATCCTCGCAAGGTATCAAGGCAGATTCTTATAATACCTGGGATGCGATGGTCAGTTATCCATTTAATGAGCAGCTCACTGGTCAATTAAACGTTTATAATTTATTTAATAAAGACCATTACGTCCGTGTCGGTTCGCTCAATACGTTTAATATACCGGGTGATGAACGTGAAGTAAAAGCGTCACTGTCTTATAAGTTTTAGCTAGAATCACGGCTTGCTATATCGTAAGCCTAATAAATGAGGCGCATTGAGTTGATCAGGCGCCTTATATTTTTTGTGAAATTATTTTTTATAAGGGGTCCGTTATGTCCCAAGTTGTTGATAATCTTTATACTGATAAAGTACCATTACCCGTGGCGACCAAAACCAAGTTTATGAATCATGTCAATGAAGAGCATCAAGATGAACTGGCGCTGTTTGTAGAAGCATTTGCTGATACCAAGCTTAGTAATGAGATGGCAGTTGTGGTAGCAGAGGTCTATAGCGATGGACTATTACTTGAAGCGTCGGTGCAAAATGTAGGGCTTTTACTAAATCTAGAAGCTGACGCGCGGCCTGATGCTGTCAGTCAATTCTTTATTGAATTTGAAAATGTTATTGATGAAACCATTACTTTGAAGTCGCAATATATCAATCTCTTGCAAGTGGCTTCAAAGAAACTTGGTAAGCAGGCGATAAAACAGCAAGAGCGGCATTTCACAGTGATTGATGGTTATTACGCCAGCCCGAATATGTTCCGATTGGTAGTCGCTGCACCTGCTGATACGCCACTGAATCATGCAGGATATGCCTATCTGTTTGAAATGAATGCTGACGTATCAATTAGTCATGAATCTACCAACGCCTCTGCTAACGCCTCGGAGAAATTACAGCGTTATTATACCTTACGAAAAGCATGGCAAGATGCAGAAACTCAGCAAATACAGGGTTGGGTGGATACTTATATTCATGGTGATACACCTGGTGGTAATTGGGCGAGAGCGGCACTAGCTGGCACACAACTGAAAAGTGTTCGCGATTATCCTGAAAAGATTGCGCATTTAAATGACGGACAATGTCTGCTTATCTGCGACGAAACGTCTATACCAACAGTCGCTAATTTATTAGAAAATTGGCAAAATCCGATAGCGCCAATTGTCATTGTCGTTACTTGTGATGTGGCAGATAGGGTTTATCTACAAGATATCGAATTCAGTCAGACGTTGGCACAGATAGATAATTTTAAACAACATAACATAGTGCATATTTTGAATACACCAGCCATCAATCTCCCTGACACTATTATCTCTACGATAGATAGCTGCTTAGAGGCCACATCTATTCATATAGATAAAATCTGGGGTGCAATTAGTGCAGCGGATGCCAAAGTGTTAAGGCGTCAACTAAAGGCTCAGTTTGATTTATCTCGGCAGGATATGGTCATGAAGGTGTATTGGCGAGCGTCTTAAAGAGTGGATATAATCAGAAGAAAGTTAGAATATGCTATCAAGTCTTAATTTTGTTAATATGACCTAAATGAACTGGGTGTGTTGAACATTCAACCATGTCCCTGACAGAAAATATTTTTTATCAATGAAGTGGCAAAAAGAGTCCTGTACCAGTTTGTTAAGTAAGGGCTGATGCTAAAATTATCTCGTAATGCGTTGCAACTTTAGCTAAGATTTCTGCATTATCGTCAATTTGCGCCTTGTCTGGAACAATTTTAGCGATCACTAGGGGCTATTTGTGAATGTTCAATACGGCCTAGTTTATAATAATTATATTAAAAACTGATAATTACATTACCATTTATTAAAAGACAAATAGCATATTATGCTAGGTTTTTTGCATCTTTCTGCTTCTCAATTTTATGCTGGTCTTCTGTGCTATCGACTTTCCAATAGCTGGATATGTATAAATGCGTTCTTGGTATTGAGAAATATGTTTTAAAGTAATGGCGCAGGGCGCGCATACTATGAAATTCACATGCTGCCCACACCGCAGGCCGGCCTGCTAGCCACGTAAGCGTTTTAACCCTTTCAAGTAATGGGCTGCTTTCGGTATTTGGATGTGAGTTGATCACCCAGTGAATGTCAACGTTGTCTGGTTTTTTGAGTAGTTGCTTATCCGCTTCACTGGTGACTTCAAGGACTGCATAGCCGCAGGCATTAGCAGGTAGCTGGGCAAGATTGACGCTAATGGCTGGTAGCGCTGTCATATCACCAACCAATAAAAACCAATCTGCCTCATTATTAATCAGCTTCTTTGGTCCTGGGCCGCCGACCAATATTTGCTCACCAACTTGGGCATTACGTGCCCACATTGAAGCAGGGCCTTCAGCGTCATGCAAAGCAAAATCGACATCTATTTCATCCTCACGTTGACTACTAATGGTATAAGTGCGCATCAGTGGTCGAGCCCCATGGTCTTGAGGAAATATGAGTTTAATATAAGCGCTTTCTTGATCTGCCGGAAAATCAGTCAGTCCAGCACCGCCAAGCGTGACGCGGCACATCTGTGGCGTTATGTATTTGGTGCGAACAACATTCAATGTTCTTGGAGCAGGTTTTGCCATTTTAATGCCTTTCTTAATTTAAGTGTTTCATTTTTCAAGTGATCAGTTTAGATAACGCCAGTATATAAGACAGGCATTCTCTAGTAATGATAAGCTCTATATTGTTTAAAAGTTGGCCTTTAGGCTTACGGACATCTGGCGCTCAGGTCCCATCCAGCAGTTATTGCTATCGTAGCAAGTACCGACATAGGTTTTATCAAACAAATTATTGATACTAGCGCCAACAGTGAGCATCGGATTGATTTGATAGCTGCCACCAATATCTACCAATGTCACACTTGGCAGCTCGTCTGAATTTTGCTTATCAAGCTGCATGCCGCCTTCATAGCGAACCCCTGCATTGAGGGTCAATTTATCTGTGGCGTAATAGTCTGCCCACAGTGTCGCCTTGTGCTTAGCAGTTTGGGCAGGAGTGTTACCGACCACGTCAGGGTTGAATTCATCTTCGGTAATCTCAGCGTCGGTATAGCTGTAGTTTGCAGTAATATCTACCCAATCACTTAGCATGTGGCTGCCTGAAACCTCGAACCCTTTAGAGGTAATTTCACCCGTTTGGGTTTGACTTCTGTAATTGATTTCATCAGCCACTACGACGTTTTTTTGCGTAATATCAAACACCGCCAACGTTCCTTGTGTGGCGCGATCTGGGGACAGATATTTGATACCAGCCTCTAATTGGTCAGCGGTGGTGGGCTCAAATGCCTTGTTAGTAACGAAGTTGCTACCGACAACAGGCTGAAACGATTGTGAGTAGCTGGCATAAGGAGAGAAGCCATTATCAAAGTCATAAATGGCAGCAAGGCGACCACTGGTTTTTGATGCGCTGTTATCAATCGTCTTGTTACTATAAACAGCACCTTTAGAGGCGTCGGTTTGCTCAGTGGTACTGTCAAAATTGTCGTGACGTAAGCCTGCTACTACCGTTAAATCTTGCCACTGCATCTCATCTTGTACATAAAATCCTAGCTGGTTTTGTTCGATGTCTTGTTTCTGTCGATAAATATCTAATGGCAAAGTGCCAGCATTGATTTGCGAAAAATCGGGATTGGACAAATCAAGGTTTGGGGTGCCATCTGCGCCAGCATCATAATATGTAGCGCTACTGTCCGTTTCTTGATACTCCACACCGAATAATAAATTGTGCGAGGTGTTGGCAGTATCTAACTGATAAGCCAGCTGATTGTCTGTGGTCCAGTTGTTCATCTTTTCATCGGTGGTATAGGCCACACGATTTAAAATATTATCGCTACCCGTGATAAACCCTTCTTGATTATACATATTACGCTGCTGCGCTTCGGCATCGGTATAGCGTAGGATATTCTTGAAGGTTAATTTGTCATTGATAGCCCAGTTGACAGTCACACTTGGCATCAGTACTTCTTTGCTAAAATGATTCCACTCGTCACCTGCGTAGGCATCACTATCTAGCTTGCCATAGCTGGCATTGTAGACTGTCCCAGCAGCCGGCAGCGGAGTGGAAGGCACCATCTCGGGATCGTCTTGATAAAAAAGATTGGCAAGAACGGAGACATCTTCTGTCGGTCGCCATTCAAGTGACGGATTAATTAAAGTGCGTTCTTCTTCTGTGGTCTGCATCTGTCCATCTTTTTTACGTTTTAATGCCACCAAGCGATAATTGAGCGTATCTGAGATAGGGCCGGTCGTATCGACTGCCACTTCTTTGAGGTTTTGATTGCCAAGGCGCACCTGTACTTCAGACTCTTGAGTGCTTTTTGGCGTTTTGGCGACCTGATTGACCATGCCACCTGGAGCCGCGTAGCCATAAAGTGAGGATGCTGGGCCTTTTAATATTTCTACCGCTTCAGTCGCATAAATGTCTACTTGCGGCATCAAATTCCAAGCGCCGTCATAGGGGAGGCGTAATCCATCATAAAAATTGGAGTAAGTCTTAAAACCGCGAATGTTGTATTCATCAAAAATAGATACTGTACCGCGGCTCTCAGCACTCACGCCGGGCTCATAACGTAACGCCGCATTAACGCTATCTGCTTGACGTTTTTGTAATAGTTCTTGATTGATTCTGCTATAGCTCATTGGAGCATCGTTAGGGTCTAATGCAGTTTTGGTGCCTGTACTGCGGTAGCTATCGGCATAAACAGTAATAGTATCTAAGGTCGTCGCTGGGGTCGGATTAACCGTAGCAACATTCTCATCTTTGTTTTGGACATCTTCAATATTATTTGCCGTTTCTTCAGCGTATGCAGCATGGCTAATACTCATTAATAAGCCAATCCTGACTGCCATTTTTAATTGTTTTTTTCGGGCAGATTCGGAACGTAAAAGAGACGACATCGTATTTCCTTTCAGATAGAAGTAGTTGAGGGTCTTGAGTTAAAAGATATGAATGTTCAATACGGAAATAATGATAACACTAATGATTATTGTTATCATTAATAAATTACAATAAGAGTGTTTATACAAGCATTAGAGGCAGTCATTGGCGGTTCTTATAAAGGACAAATAAAGCATGAATGGGACAAAATCATTAATAATAAAAAGTTAAAAATAACCTCATATAAGGCCAATTTTTTCCTATAATTCGCAGTGTTTTAAGGAGTTTTCTTGTATGATGCTGCCATCCTTAGAATCACGTTATCGTCTTGAAAGTATTTTAGGTCGAATCTAACAATCAGCTATTTTATATT
>NZ_JBQSXN010000085.1:0-13607 GCF_052378235.1 Psychrobacter sp. AOP3-A1-26 | reverse complement strand
GTTAAGCTATACAGCGATGAAAAATAGCTTTTATAAAAATATGTTTATCAAAATAGTATTGATATGGTTTAACAAGCATAGCAATTTTATATCGGTTGTTTTGGGCGTTTATCATTAAAAATATCATTAATTGAATTAACCTAATTAAATATTGCCTTAAAACTTGCATTCTCATTAAAACCTTGTATAATTATCAGCCTTAACACCCATAGGCGATTGGCTCAATTGGTAGAGCATCGGTCTCCAAAACCGAGGGTTGTAGGTTCGAGTCCTACATCGCCTGCCATCTTCTTATTATATCTTTGTTGTACCTCCATCATCTCCGAAGCGAGTTCTTTATGAGCAATAATCAAGATAACCTCGAGAATAAGTTATCTGATGCCAAGGTGGGTGCTGGTGGAATGCTGTCTAAAGATAAGCACGTATCAGCGACAAATACATCTGCCGTTGAAATTGCCAAGACTGGCTCTATCAAAGATGTGATTTTGTGGCTATTAGCCGCAGCAGTTTTAATCGGTGCAACGTTAGTCAATCAATATCTACCCGGCTATTGGCAACCTGCCAATGATTTATGGGTACGTATTGCGATTATCGTTGCACTTTTTGTGTTTGCATTGGTCTGTTTGGCAATGACGCATCAGGGTAGTGCCTTTAAAACCCTATTAAAAGATGCTGCTGTCGAATTACGCCGTGTGACATGGCCTGGCAAAGACGAGACCTTTCAATACACATGGCAAACGATAGTCATGATTGCGATTGTTGGTTTTATCGTTTGGCTATTAGATAACTTTTTTAATTGGTTCGTGGGTATTTTTATTGGTTAATGTCGCGTATTAGCGAGTATTAACCCAAAATTACTTATAACGAATTAACTTCAACGACTTAACTTTAATGATCAGGAGCGTGATATGCGTTGGTATATTGTCCAAGCGTTTTCAGGATATGAAAAGCAAGTACAACGTTCATTAACTGATCGTATTAATCGTAGTGACTTCGCTGAGTCGTTCGGTGATGTATTGGTTCCTACTGAAGAAGTCGTCGAAATGAAAGACGGCAAAAAACGTAAAAGTGAGCGTAAGTTCTTTCCAGGCTATGTATTGATTCAGATGGAAATGAACGACAACACTTGGCACATCGTCAAAGATTGCCCACGTATTATGGGCTTTGTTGGCGGGACACCAGAAACGCCAGCACCGATTACCCAAGTAGAAGCTGATCGTATCTTGAACCGTCTCAATCAAACTGAAACCGACCCACGTCCTAAGACTTTATTTGAGCCCGGCGAAGAGTTGTTGGTTATCGATGGTCCATTCACTGACTTTAAAGGGTTGGTTGAAAAAGTGGATTATGAGAAGTCTAAGCTACATTTAACCGTAAACGTATTTAATCGACCGACTCAGGTCGAGCTTGAGTTTAGTAAAGTTGAAAAACTAGACTAAATAGCGGTATTAATTAACACGGTACTAATTGACACAGTATTCATCAACCGGGGAGCTGTTAATCAACCAGGTATTTATATATCACATTGATTTGGCGCTATTACCCATTTAGGAGAAAATCATGGCTAAGAAGATTGATGGTTACATCAAACTACAAGTGCCTGCAGGCAAAGCAAATCCTTCACCACCGATTGGTCCAGCATTGGGTCAAAAAGGCGTGAACATCATGGCGTTCTGTAAAGAGTTTAACGCTGCGACCTCAAGTCAAGAGCCGGGTCTACCGATTCCAACTGAGATCACTGTATACAGCGATAAGTCTTTTACCTTCATCATGAAATCACCACCAGCTGCGTACTTATTACGTAAAGCTGCTGGGATTACTAAAGGTTCTGGTGCGCCAAACACGGCTAAAGTCGGTAAAGTAACACGTGAGCAATTAGAAGAAATCGTCAAAACTAAAGACGCTGATCTAACTGCTGCTGATCTTGACGCTGCAGTCCGTACTGTTGCTGGCACCGCCCGTTCGATGGGTATTACCGTGGAGGGTGTATAATGTCTAAGCTAACCAAACGTCAAAAAGAAATTCAAAGCCGTATCGTACACGAAAAGCAATACACCATTGAAGAAGCGGTACAAATCTTAAATGATTTGCCAGCGCTAAAATTCAAAGAGTCTATTGATATCGCAGTAAACTTGGGCGTTGACCCACGTAAATCTGATCAAGTCGTACGTGGCGCTACCAACCTACCTGCGGGTACTGGTAAAACCAAACGCGTTGCTGTATTTGCTCAAGGCGCTGCTGCTGAAGCCGCTAAAGAAGCCGGTGCTGACATCGTTGGTTTTGAAGACCTAGCAGAAGAAATCAAAGCTGGTAACATGGACTTTGACATCGTTATTGCTGCTCCTGATGCAATGCGTGTTGTTGGTCAATTAGGTACAATCCTAGGCCCACGTGGTCTAATGCCTAACCCTAAAGTCGGTACGGTTACGCCTAACGTTGCTGAAGCGGTCACTAACGCTAAAGCTGGTCAAGCACAGTATCGTGTTGACAAAGCGGGTATTATCCACACGACTATCGGTCAAGTTGGCTTTACCGCTGAACAAGTCATGCAAAATGCGCAAGCGCTAATTGCTGACCTTAAGCGTGCTAAACCTGCTACTTCTAAAGGTACTTTTATTAAGAAAATTACCTTGTCTAGTACGATGGGTCCAGGTCTGATCATTGATCCAGTACCATATCGTATGGCTAAATAATTATATACGTGCTTAATATTTAACGATTTTGAATAAAAGCACAAACTATTTTAAAAATTAGGTCAGCGTAGCAAACGCTATGCTGTCTAAGACCGTAGGTAGAGAGCAGTTTAGAAGGATTAGAAATGGCTCTTTTGAGTTATTATTAATAACAATAAGCTGCTTTTGTTAATCGGCGACAGATGAAAATCTTAGTTGTCCTACGCAGACGGTGACCCACCCAGTTGTTGATAAGAGCCGATAGGGCAACCTATCACTTGATGTCATTCTGATAACGGTGCCGTAATCAGTCGTTATTCGTAGACTTTATCTTCATTAAGTTTACATATAACGTGTCGTATCAAGTCAGTCCAAGCGAGTGGTTTGATTATTGAAAACTTAGGTTTTAAGTGATTAAATACTCAGCTGATTGATAAGATTAAAGGAGTCAACTTATGGCATTAACGCTAGAGCAAAAACAACAAGTTGTGGCTGAAGTGTCTGAAGTTGCTGCTAATGCTTACTCAGCAGTAGCTGCCGAATATCATGGTATTGGTGTTGCAAAGCTTACTAAGCTGCGCGAACAAGCCCGTGAGAAAGGCGTTGTTTTGAAAGTGGTAAAAAATACCCTAGCAAAACGCGCTTTTGAAGGCACTAAGTTTGAGAGCATGTCAGACCGTATGACTGGTCCACTACTTTTGGCTTTCTCTATGGAAGACTTGGGTTCTGCTGCTAGAGTCGTTTTCGACTTCAGCAAAGAAACCAAGGCTTTAGAGACCAAATTGGTATCAGTTGGTGGTGTGGTTTATGGTCCAGAAGAGCTAGAGCGCGTATCGAAGCTACCAACTCGCGACGAAGCAATCTCTATCTTGATGGCTACTATGAACGCACCAGTGACCAAGCTTGTCCAGACTATGAACGCAGTTCCTGGCAAGTTCGTTCGCACTGTTGCAGCAATCAAAGACGCAAAAGAAGCTGCTTAATTGCTTGTTTTAACGTAACTTTGACATCGCTGATTGCACTTTATTGTCAACACTATTTGAAAATTTGGCAAGCAATCAAAGCGATATTAAAATCAATTAATTTTTATCAGATAACGGAGAGTTCTCATGGCACTATCTAAAGATGATGTGTTAAACGCAATCGCTGAAATGTCAGTAATGGATATCGTTGAATTAATCAGCGACATGGAAGAAAAGTTCGGCGTAACTGCTGCTGTAGCTGCTGCTGCACCTGCTGCTGCTGCTGAAGGTCCTGCTGCTGAAGAAAAAGACGAATTTGACGTTGTTCTTGCCAGCTTTGGCGAGAAGAAAGTTGGCGTAATTAAAGCCGTTCGTGAAGCGACTGGTCTTGGCCTAAAAGAAGCGAAAGATTTGGTTGAAAGCGCTCCAGCTCCAATCAAAGAAGGCGCAACTAAAGCTGAAGCTGAAGAGTTGAAAAAGAAACTTGAAGAAGTTGGTGCAACTGTTGAACTAAAATAAGTTTAACGCTGTACAAAAAAAGCTGGTAATGCCTTGCATTGCCAGCTTTTTTTTACTATAATTCGTAGCTTGACCTTTTGTGTCTGCCAATAGTCGTATCATAAGCGGTGGATACCCATCAAAAGGACAGACGATATACATGCAAGCACACATGCTAGTTTTTGAAATCAGTTAATATAAGCTAAACGTCCATAGATGTTTGGCATTTTTTTGTGTCTGCATACTTTCCTATTAACACTATAGTTTATACTGATTCTGAATGTTACTGATTCTGAAATTTATAGTTATCCCAGTTATTATTATTCTGAAAACGGTTCAATCTGAAAACGGTTCAATAAGTTATCTAGCATGGTTTTACTGTCGGTTTATAAGCTTGTAGACAGTAGATATCAGCGACGATATTGGTTTTGATAGCAGCTCGCTTAGTGAGTGGTTTAGATGAAATATTAACAAAAACTATCTCTGTGCGACAATATTAGTAAAATAAGCCCTCAGGGTGACATTTTACAAACAGTATGATATTGAATTTCTTGGTTTGGATGGTCATATAGATTGACTTAGATGACGATGACAAGATCGAATGAAGTGCGCTAAGTAAGCACTGATTAATGAAGTAGTAATTGACACAAAGATATGAGTTGAACACCAACACTTATTTTATATTATCGTTTACGTTGCTAGGTTTGTATAGTATTTATGCACGCCAGCCACGCTTTTAATTTGTTTCCACGTTTACTGTAAGGACTCTCGATGGCATATTCTTATACTGAAAAAAAGCGTATTCGCAAAAGTTTTGCTGAATTGCCCACTGTGATGGACATTCCCTATTTACTGTCTATCCAAGTAGATTCTTATGAGCAATTTTTGCAAGAGCACAAAAAGCCAAAAGCTCGTGAGAATACTGGTTTGCAAGCTGCGTATTCCTCTATTTTCCCAATTGAGAGTCACTCTGGTAACGCAGAGCTGCAATTCGTTGAATATTATTTAGGAACGCCTGAATTTGATGAGCGTGAGTGTATCTTACGTGGCTCAACGTTTGCTGCGCCTATGCGTGTCAAAATTCGTCTGATCATCAAAGACAAAGACAGCAAAGATAAAGACAGCAAAGCGGCGATTAAAGACATCCGTGAGCAAAGCGTCTATATGGGTGAGATGCCATTGATGACGGCAAACGGTACTTTTATTATCAATGGTACTGAGCGTGTTATCGTTTCTCAGCTACATCGTTCACCTGGTGTGTTCTTTGACCATGATAAAGGTAAGTCGCATTCGAGTGGTAAGGTGCTTTATAACGCCCGTATCATTCCTTACCGTGGCTCATGGTTAGACTTTGAGTTTGATGCCAAAGATTTGGTTTTTGCTCGTATTGACCGTCGTCGTAAACTACTGGCGTCTATTATTTTACGTGCTTTAGGTTTAACCACTTCTGAAATCTTAGATTTGTTCTTTGACAAAGTAGCCGTTTATAAAGGTGAAGAGCAGTTCGAGATTGATTTGGTTGCCGATCGCCTGCGTGGTGAGATGGCTCAGTTTGATATCGTATCACCAAAAGGTGACGTCATCGTAGAGCAGGGCAAACGTATTAATGCGCGCCGTATCCGTCAGCTTGAAGAAGCGGGTATGACCAAGATTGCTATACCTGACGAATATCTATATGAGCGTATTTTAGCTGAAGATATCGTGGTTAACGATGAAGTAATCGCTAAAGCCAACACCCTAATTGACCATGAACTATTGGTTAAATTAAGTGCGTTTGAAGCCAGTGAATCTATCAAAGAATTCAGTATTCTATTCACTAACGATATCGATCAAGGCAGTTATATTGCCGATACGCTACGCGCTGATAGCACTTCAAGCCGTGAAGAAGCATTGATTGAGATTTATAAAGTTATGCGTCCAGGTGAGCCACCAACGGTTGAAACTGCTGAAAAACTATTTGAAAGCATGTTCTTTAACGCTGATCGTTATGACTTATCGAATGTCGGTCGTATGAAATTCAACCGCCGTTTAGGTCTTGAATTTGACAACACTGATAACCCTGATATTCAGCGCGAACGTAGTGTATTGACCAATGACGATATCGTTAATGTGCTTAAAGAGCTGGTTGAAATCCGTAATGGTCGCGGCGAAGTCGATGATATTGACCATTTAGGTAACCGCCGTATTCGCTCAGTAGGCGAGATGGCAGAAAACCAATTCCGTGTTGGCCTAGTGCGTGTTGAGCGTGCCGTTAAAGAGCGTTTAAGCTCAGCTGAATCTGATAACTTGTCACCACAAGACTTGATTAACTCCAAGCCTGTAGCGGCTGCGGTTAAAGAATTCTTTGGTTCAAGCCAGTTGTCACAGTTTATGGATCAAAACAATCCATTGTCAGAAGTGACGCATAAACGCCGTGTATCAGCACTAGGACCTGGTGGTCTGACCCGTGAGCGTGCAGGCTTTGAAGTACGTGACGTACATGATACCCATTATGGTCGTGTATGTCCGATTGAGACTCCTGAAGGTCCAAACATTGGCCTTATTAACTCACTAGCGACTTTTGCTAAGACCAACAGCTTTGGCTTCTTAGAAACGCCGTATCGCCGTGTGGTTGACGGTAAAGTTACGGATATCATTGAGTATCTATCAGCGATTGAAGAAGTGGGCACTGTGATTGCACAAGCCGACTCGCCAATGACTGAAGATGGTGCGCTGTCTGATGAGATGGTCAGTGTGCGTAGCTATGGTGAATTCGTGCGTATGCCACCAGAAAAAGTGACGCATATGGATGTGTCGCCAAGTCAGGTGGTATCGGTAGCAGCAGGTCTAATTCCGTTCCTAGAGCATGATGATGCTAACCGTGCCTTGATGGGCTCAAACATGCAACGTCAAGCGGTTCCAACGCTACGTGCTGATAAGCCGTTAGTTGGTACAGGCATGGAGCGTCACGTTGCGCGTGACTCTGGTGTTTGTGTGGTTGCTAAGCGTGGCGGTGTGATTGAAGACGTTGATGCATCACGCATTGTCGTTCGTGTTAATGAAGATGAAATGGTCGCTGGTGAAGCGGGTATCGATATTTATAACTTGATCAAATACACACGCTCAAACCAAAACACTTGTATTAACCAACGCATCATCGTTAACCAAGGCGATGAGATTGCCTTTGGTGATATCTTAGCCGATGGTCCATCAACGGATCTTGGTGAGCTAGCATTGGGTCAAAACATTCGCATCGCCTTTATGCCTTGGAATGGTTATAACTTCGAAGATTCGATCTTGTTATCTGAGAAAGTGGTGAAAGAAGATCGTTTCACTACCATTCATATTCAAGAATTGACTTGTGTGGCGCGTGATACCAAGTTAGGTACTGAAGAAATCACTGGCGATATTCCAAACGTTGGTGAAGCCGCACTTTCTAGCCTTGATGAAGCAGGTATCGTTTATATTGGTGCTGAAGTGGATGCTGGTGATATCTTAGTCGGTAAAGTCACACCAAAAGGTGAGACCCAACTAACACCAGAAGAGAAACTACTACGGGCTATCTTTGGCGAAAAAGCTGCTGATGTTAAAGACACGTCGCTACGTGTACCAATATCAAGCAAAGGTACGGTTATCGACGTACAAGTCTTTACCCGTGACGGTGTTGAAAAAGATGCGCGCGCCCGTGCCATCGAAAAATTACAGCTCGATAGCTATCGTAAAGATTTAAAAGAAGAGCTACGTATCTTTGAAGAAGCAGCTCGTGGACGTATTGGTAATCTTTTAGATGGCCAAAAAGTCAGCGGCGGTTCTGGTCTAAAAGCTGGTACGGTGATGGCATTGGCTGATATGAAAGATATGAGCCTTGAGACTTTGCTTGATATCCAGCCAGTTGAAGAAGAAATCTCTGAGCGTCTAACGCAAATCGCTGATTATTTAGTTGATAAGCAAAAAGACATCGATGTGAAATTTGCTGAGAAAAAACGCAAATTAACGGCTGGTGATGACTTACAACATGGCGTACAAAAAATCGTTAAGGTCTATCTAGCGGTTAAGCGTCGTATTCAGCCTGGTGATAAAATGGCGGGTCGTCATGGTAACAAAGGTGTGGTATCGCGCATCATGCCAGTTGAAGATATGCCTTATGATGAACACGGCAATACCGTCGACATCGTACTGAATCCGCTTGGTGTACCATCGCGTATGAACATCGGTCAGGTTCTAGAGACGCATTTAGGGATGGCGGCGAAAGGCTTGGGTGAAAAGATTGACGGCATGCTAAAAGCGCAAGCCGCCATCAAAGAGTTACGTGAGTTCTTAGATAAAATCTATAACAAAGTTGGCGGCGAACAAGTTGATCTTGATAGCTTAAGCGATGATGACATCATGGCACTATCGGCTAACTTACGCGGCGGTGTTCCCATGGGCACGGCGGTATTTGATGGCGCACATGAGCATCAGGTCAAAGACTTGCTAGAGCTTGCAGGTATGGATCGTGATGGTCAGCAGACATTGTATGACGGCCGTACCGGTCAGAAATTTGACCGTAAAGTGACGGTTGGCTACATGTATATGCTCAAACTCAACCACTTGGTTGATGACAAAATGCATGCGCGCTCGACTGGCTCTTACTCACTAGTCACGCAGCAGCCGCTCGGTGGTAAAGCGCAATTTGGTGGTCAGCGTTTCGGTGAGATGGAAGTGTGGGCACTAGAAGCTTATGGCGCGACTTATACGCTACAAGAAATGCTGACGGTGAAGTCGGATGACGTTGAAGGCCGTACCCGTATGTACAAAAACATCGTCGATGGTGAGCAGTATATGGATCCAGGTATGCCTGAATCGTTTAACGTACTGACCAAAGAAATCAAATCACTGGGTATTAATATTGAGTTAAAACAAAGCCACTAATGTAATTAATAATTAAGCAACGCAGCATAATTGATTACAACCTTAGTTATTGACCAAAAGCAGCACGCTTATTGCTGCTGTTTTTGGTAATTTGTCTCAACCCTATTCATTGCCTTCATTCATCTTATATGCGTCAATCACACGCTATCAGATGATTATAAAGATAACGGAGAAGCAACTTGAAAGATTTACTCGATATCATGCAAAGCCCTACCGGCAACGGTAATCAAGAGTTTGATAGCATTCAAATCACGTTAGCCGCACCTGACGTGATTAAATCGTGGTCACATGGCGAAGTAAAAAAGCCTGAAACCATTAACTATCGTACGTTCAAACCTGAACGTGATGGACTATTTTGTGCCAAAATCTTTGGACCTGTAAAAGATTTTGAATGTCTGTGTGGTAAATACAAACGCCGTAAATTCCAGGGCGTTATCTGTGAAAAATGTGGCGTTGAAGTCACTACTGCTAAAGTCCGTCGTGATCGTATGGGTCATATCGACCTAGCCAGTCCTGTAGCGCATATTTGGTTCTTAAAATCACTGCCAAGCCGCATTGGTCTATTGCTAGACATGACGCTTCGTGATATTGAGCGTGTGCTATATTTTGAAAGCTATATCGTGACTGAGCCTGGTTTGACCAGTCTTGAGAGATATCAGCTGCTTGATGACGAAGACTATTACAAAGCGCTTGAAGAGTTTGGCGATGAATTCACCGCCAAAATGGGTGCTGAAGCGGTTCAGGATTTGTTAAAAGATATCGACTTAGACCTTGAAATCGATGAGCTGCGTGAAGCGATTCCACAGACGGGTTCTGAGACTAAGCTTAAAAAGATGTCTAAGCGTCTAAAATTATTAGAAGCATTCCGTGATTCTAATAACAAGCCTGAGTGGATGGTAATGAATATTTTACCAGTACTACCACCAGATTTGCGCCCGCTAGTACCGCTAGAAGGTGGTCGTTTTGCGACTTCAGATCTTAACGATTTATATCGCCGCGTGATCAACCGTAACAACCGTCTAAAGCGTCTATTAGAGCTAAGCGCCCCTGATATCATCGTACGTAACGAAAAACGTATGTTGCAAGAATCAGTTGATGCGTTATTAGATAACGGTCGTCGCGGTCGTGCGATTACGGGTAGTAATAAGCGTCCATTGAAATCTTTGGCTGATATGATCAAAGGTAAGCAAGGTCGTTTCCGTCAAAACTTACTTGGTAAGCGTGTTGACTATTCTGGTCGTTCGGTCATCGTTGTTGGTCCAACGCTACGTCTGCATCAGTGCGGTTTACCGAAGAAAATGGCACTCGAGCTATTCAAGCCATTTACTTATAACAAACTATTATCTCATGGTTTGGCAACGACGATTAAAGCTGCCAAAAAGATGGTAGAGCGTGAAGAGCCACAAGTTTGGGACATGCTGGCCATGGTTATCCGTGAGCATCCAGTATTACTTAACCGTGCACCAACACTTCACCGTTTGGGTCTACAAGCATTTGAGCCAGTATTGATTGAAGGTAAAGCTATCCAGCTTCACCCTCTGGTTTGTACCGCGTTCAACGCTGACTTTGATGGTGACCAAATGGCCGTTCACGTGCCATTAACGTTAGAGGCCCAGCTGGAATCACGTGCGCTGATGATGTCGACCAACAATATCTTGTCACCTGCCAACGGCGATCCAATTATCGTACCGTCACAGGATGTGGTATTGGGCTTGTACTATATCAGCCGCTCGTCAATCAATGCCAAAGGTGAGGGCATGATATTCGCCACCGTCAATGAAGCCTTACGTGCGATTGGTTCAAACGATTTGCATGTAAACGCTAAAATTAAAGTACGTGTGACCGAGACACATATTGACGAAGATGGTAACGAAACCAAAGAAATTAGCTTAAAAGAAACGGTTGCTGGTCGTTTACTTATTTGGAACGTCATGCCTAAAGGTATGTCGTTTGATGAATGTAACCAAGAAATGACCAAGAAAAACATCTCACGTTTGATTAACTCTTGCTATCGTAAAGTAGGCGTTAAAGACAGTGTTATGTTTGCTGACCAATTGATGTATCTTGGTTTTGCTCAGGCCACTCTATCAGGTGTGTCTATTGGTATCGATGACATGGTCATTCCACCGAGCAAAGTGCAAATCATTGAGACAGCAGAGTCAGAAGTTCGCGAGATTGAAGATCAATTTGAGCAAGGCTTCGTCACAGCTGGTGAGCGTTATAACAAAGTTGTCGATATCTGGTCACGTACCAATGATAAAGTCGCGAAAGCGATGATGGACAACTTAGCCACTGATAAAATGATTAACGCAAAAGGGGAGGAGGAAGAACAAAAATCCTTTAACTCTATCTATATCATGTCAGATTCTGGTGCTCGTGGTAGTGCCGCACAGATTCGTCAGTTAGCAGGTATGCGTGGCTTGATGGCAAAACCGGATGGCTCAATCATTGAAACACCGATTAAAGCCAACTTCCGTGAAGGTTTGACCGTACTTCAGTACTTCATCTCAACTCACGGTGCGCGTAAAGGTCTAGCAGATACGGCACTGAAAACCGCTAACTCGGGTTACTTGACTCGTCGTTTGGTTGACGTGGCGCAAGATTTGGTTATTACCAGTGATGACTGTGGTACCGAGCAAGGCTTGCTCATGAAACCACACATTCAAGGTGGTGAAATCATCGAGAAGCTGGGAGAGCTAGTGCTTGGTCGTGTCACGGCGCGTGATGTCGCTTATAATGATGATGCAGATAAAATCTTGATTCCAGCCGGTACTTTGATCGATGAGCATTGGGTTAACATCCTTGATAACAACGCGATTGATGACATCTGGGTACGTTCAGTCATTACTTGTGATGTTGAGCATGGCGTTTGTTCGCAGTGTTATGGTCGTGACCTTGCTCGTGGTCATAAAGTGAACATCGGTGAGTCAGTTGGTGTCATGGCTGCGCAGTCTATCGGTGAGCCTGGTACTCAGTTGACGATGCGTACTTTCCACGTCGGCGGGGCTGCAAGCTCAGCGTCTGTGGACAACAGTATTTCGGCACGTAATGCTGGTCAAGTACACTTTGAAAACATGAAAACAGTTGAGCATGTCGATGGCCATTTGGTTATCGTATCGCGTTCAGCTGAGCTAGCGTTGACCGATGAGCTGGGTCGTGAGCGTGAGCGCTATAAAGTTCCTTACGGTTCTAGCGTTCTAGTGAAAAACGAAGAGCAGGTCGAAGGCGGTCAAACCATCGCTAAATGGGATCCGCACACGCATCCTATTATCACAGAATTTGCTGGTACAGCACGCTTTAGTGATATCGTTGATGGTTCGACAGCGACGGTTAAAGTCGATGATGCAACTGGTATGAGCTCGTTTGAGATTCTAGCCACGCGTGACCGTTCAAGCTCAGCGAAGGATTTACGTCCTGCGATTGTCTTGAATACAGATGAAGGTAAGGAAGTGGTTTACTTCTTGCCCGCTGAAACCATTATTCGTGTTAGCGATGGTGAAA
Source organism: Psychrobacter sp. AOP3-A1-26 (assembly GCF_052378235.1). Classification (NCBI taxonomy): domain Bacteria; kingdom Pseudomonadati; phylum Pseudomonadota; class Gammaproteobacteria; order Moraxellales; family Moraxellaceae; genus Psychrobacter; species Psychrobacter sp. AOP3-A1-26. Next base: position 1,084 of record NZ_JBQSXN010000085.1, on the reverse strand, counting down.
AAGTCGCCGCAGGTTCGATTCTAGGCCGTGTACCACAAGCGTCTTCAGGTACCAAAGATATTACCGGTGGTCTACCACGTGTTGCTGATTTGTTCGAGGCACGTCGTCCGAAAGATCATGCCATCATGGCAGAAATGACAGGTGTGGTGAGCTTTGGTAAAGAGACCAAAGGCAAAAACCGCTTCATCATCACTAATGAAGACGGTGAGGTTCATGAAGAGCTGATCCCGAAATGGCGTCAAATCAACGTCTTTGAAAACGAGACAGTTGCACGCGGTGAGGTGATTGCGGACGGTCCACAGAACCCGCACGATATCCTGCGTCTAAAAGGACAAACCGCGCTTGCTGATTATATCGTCAACGAAGTACAAGACGTATATCGCTTGCAGGGTGTAAAAATCAACGATAAACACATCGAGGTTATTATCCGTCAGATGTTGCGTAAAGTTGAAATTACTGACGGCGGCGATTCAAGCCACTTTAAGGGCGATCAGGTAGAGTATGCTGATATTAAAGCGTTGAACGCTAAACTGGAAGCAGAAGACAAATTCCCAGTGAAGTACGAGCGTCAACTACTTGGTATCACCAAAGCCAGCTTGGCAACGGAAAGCTTTATCTCAGCTGCCTCTTTCCAAGAAACCACACGTGTCCTAACGGCTGCTGCGGTTACTGGTAAAGTCGATGAGCTACGTGGTCTGAAAGAAAACGTGGTCGTTGGTCGCTTGATTCCTGCTGGTACGGGTCTTGCTTATCATAAAGCCCGTAAAGACAAAGCGGATCAGAAGCTACAAGATAAAGACTTGAATGCAGCCTTTGATATGACGGCAAGTACTGACAGCAAAGACTTTGCGAGCTTTGATGAAGCCTTTGCCCAAGAGCTTAATCAAGATAATTAATCGCTCAGCTAAACTCTAGAGTAATAATAAAAAAGCCAGCCTAAGTCGCTGGCTTTTTTGTGTGTGCAAAAAAGTAAAAAACATGGTGGGGTTATCTAAAAGAATATAGTTAAAATACTTTAAAAACGCTACGATACTGCGGGTATAGTTTTTTTTGCAGCCTCTGTCTGCGTAGGCACAGCAAGCAA
>NZ_JBQSXN010000084.1:0-13705 GCF_052378235.1 Psychrobacter sp. AOP3-A1-26 | reverse complement strand
CCTACTAACAAGTACAGAGTCAAGAGAGTCACATAAATATCTGCTATCGATGAGTTTTGTATAAACATTTGGTGCAGGAGTAACACACCTTAGAAGAAAAAACCTTGGTGGAGTATGCCAGTGTGCTAAATCGGTATGAAACGGGAACTCATCGATCCCAAAGTTACCACTGTACGTACTTTCATGTTCATCTTTTTTAAGTCTTGGTGTGAGAGTCTGAACCAAAGGCATTGTTGGAATCTTGAATACATCACCAACGCTTTTTGCTACATCAAGTATTGAGCTATTAGCATCACTTGATATGAAAACATACCCATTTTCTTTTAGTTGATGTAGCAATGCCTCACCCCTTTATACCTATCAGACTATCATTATTATCTACTAACATGGTAAGCGTCTCCAATAAATAGAAGTAATCAAAAGAAGCGATTATTTGTTCTATAATACGATAGAACAGCGTACCCAATACATACTGCTTAAAGTCCTAGCCATCGACTGAGCCCCGAACCTCGTTTGCAATTTGCCAAATTTGGCGGTGTAGTTCGGCACGTTGTTGATTGCTTGTTGTCATAAAAAAGACCTGTAAAATTAATGTTTATAGAATATCAAGATATGTGGCAATCACCCCAACCATAAGATACTTGTTTAGGTGTTACTCTCGTTTTCAGAGAATAAGAGCAATTTTTTTGCAGTCCACTCAACCATTTTTGTATCACCCTTTCATTGAACTCTTTTTCATAAAAGCCAATAGGATGATGGAGTGTATTGGAATTATCAAACAGCGCCGCCACATCTGTCCAAGATGGGGACCCTTTGACTACCTTTGTCATAAACTCTGGTATTTTGCGTTCAAGTTGGTCGTAGCTGTCAACCTTAACGATAAGCGTCGATAGGCGTGTATCAATATCTGCAGCATACACCTCAAAGAGTGAAAATCCTTGATTAGCATACTGAAATCTAGCTTCCATCATGGTGCGTGGAAGTCCACTTTTTGTCCTGTATCTACGACAGTATTTCACCTTAGGAAGCTCGTGATATTTTATGGTTATATTATCAACAAAATGCTGCACTTCGAACAATTTCTAAGCCCGATGCTTCTACACACCCCTACTCAAATAATTTGGAATATTTTAATGCTCAATAGAGAATTACACAAATACAGAAAACAATTAGTTCACTACTTGCAACCAATTATCTATTGCAGTTTTAACCCAATTGGAACTCTCGCCGTTCGTGTGTTTAAAATATTTGATGGTACTAAATCCAGATATTTCACTTACATCGGCCAACCGACCGTTATTTCTAAATAACTGACTTAAAATTCGTCGTATCGCATCTCTTATAAAGATATCTTCATTTGCTACTTTTATAACAATACCGCTAGTTTGGCTGCCTTTTTTCTGACAATCAAATATATAAAAAAGCCCATGTTTTTCAAAACTCAGACGCATAACGAAAACTACTTCCACACTAGAGTCATACTGCGCTATATGCATGCCATGCACCGTCTCACCAATAAATATATTATCGTTAGCCAAATTTACGCAATCTATGACTACAGGTGAGTAGCCCGAAGTGACTTTAAGATCTTGAGCATAACGTAATAGACGCTCAAAGTTGTTCTTTATTGGATGAATCGCACCACTCTCTACTAGAACTTGGATCCTGCCAATATCACCATTAGCATTGCCGTCCTCTCCATCTGAAAAGGTGTTGGGCTCATGTTGAGGTAACCTTACAACCTTTGAGTTACAAGTATCTATAACTTCATCTAAAGTTAAATCCTCGCTCTTCACAAGCGCCCTTATCTTACCTATCTGCTCTATTCTATGCCTTACTACAGCAGTGGTTATATTATTAGCATCTCTTTGAGCCTCTAATATTATTTCATCAGATTCAATAGTGTTGTAGATTGGTTGAAACTTTAATGTTTGAGGTTCAACACCTTCACCGTATGTGGCAGAATTAGGCTTATCTATCCTGTACTCTATTTCAGATCCCTGTGGCATAGACATACCTAAAATTTCGGTACAAAGTATGGTCTGATCATCAATTTTCAAACCTAATATCTTAAGTTGAATTTCTTGCTTATGATAAGGCTGAGCCATTAGAGAAAGGTACTGCCTATCATTTCTAAGCATTCTTGAATTGAGATTCCAAACTACTTTTTTGGTATAACTATTTGTTTTCAAATAGAATAAGAATACAGCGTCGGCAATTACACATCGATCAGGTATGGTAATCAGATCACCGTAGTTATCATTTATATTCAACCTTTCTTCGGCTTCCTCTTTGTGATAACTAATTAGAACTTTATTGATTTCTTTCGATACCCCATAGTGTGCAACAAAAAATAAAACCGATGGGATAACTATTTTAGTATTACCAGTCTGTACAACGAGGTTTGTATTAGAGTCTGTTTTAATGTCATCAACTGGATAGTTATCAGGCTCAAGAATATAATCGCCTTTATTCGCTGAAATACCAAAATGGTTAGTATATGTAAGGTTTGGGCGTTCTTGTTGCTTATCGTTATATGCATCTAACGTGGTATATAATGTTTCAAAATCGTACTTCTCCTCACAGATACCATCAACCCAAATAGACCCTATAGGTAACTTTAATATTGATTTGATTGATACTCCGACTACAACTTGTTTTTTGGTAGTAGAATTTAGAAAGTACACTTGAACCGTTTTACGTCTACGATAATAGTATATTTTCCCATACCACAGTACGACATACTCAGTCTTTGGATTATAATAACTCCCTAGACATACCTCAAAATATTTTCGGATATTTACCATACCCATATACTTAACTTTTTTACCATTACTCTTGAATAACGTATCAAACATAGCTCACTCTCAATCCATTTGTGTTAGGTAGCGAGTTAGCTATTTTAGTGAGAATTACTTTAAGAGAATAGAGAGTATCAAGGATAGGTTTATGACATCTATTCTTGGAATATGACATCAATTGTTAGAATTGACAACCCCCACCGACCAACGCCACCGCAGATATAGTATGGTGAACTTGCCTGAATGGCCGCGTACCATAATCATAATCACTGTCGGCAACTGAATAGGTACTGGCAACCTCTAATGCGTCCTCAGCACTCAAATCTGGCAAGATAGTCGGTAGACGAGAGGCCATTAAGGTCTTACCCGAACCTGGGGGCCCAGTAAACAATAACGAATGCCCGCCAGCCGCGGCAATCTCTAACGCGCGCCTAGCATGATGCTGTCCTTTTACATCCGCCAAGTCCACTTGATAACCAACCTGCTGCGGGGCAGGACTAGGCTGTACTATCTCTAAATGCTTCTCTACAAGGCTAGCATCTGTGAGCGATTGCAAATGATCACAAACCGCTTTTAGACTATCCGCCGCCAATATCTCTACGCCCTCGACACGGCTAGCTTCAGCACCATTATCCATCGGCACTATTAACTGCGGTTTGGGCCGTGGCTGGATGGTCGGTGACAACTGCTGACCTTCACTTGACTCCGACTCACTAGCCTCTAACACCTCCAATGTTTTCGATGCTAGTACTTCAGCTTTCATTGCCCGTGCTACCGCCAAACTCCCGCTCACTTGCCTTAGATCGCCATTGAGCGCCAACTCACCGATAAACTCAAAGCCTGCTAACACTTCTGGATCCAATTGATCACTGGCCGCCAAAATACCGATGGCAATGGGCAAATCAAGGCGCGCACCATCTTTAGGCAAATCAGCAGGGGCTAAATTAATCGTTAGGCGTCGATTGGGAAACTGAAACCCTGAATTAAGCAGCGCTGAGCGTACCCTATCCTTGCTCTCGCGTACCGCAGCCTCGGGCAAACCAACAATAGTCAACGCTGGTAAGCCTTGCGACAAATGCACTTCAATAATCACCTTGGGTGCGTGCAGTCCGACAACTGAGCGGGTATATACTTGAGCAAACGACATCCGTAGTTCCTGTTAATAAAAGCAATATAGGCAATTTTCAATCATAAAGCATTCTTTATAAGCGCGCAAATGTCGTGTTTTATTATCTATTATTTACTAGCATAAGCGCCCTTCATTGTTATATGATAAATAATAGATACTTTCGTGCTTAGGGCGCGTCCTCAGTCTTATCTAATGACTCTGGAAAACCTATCTTCGATAGGCGAGACCCAAAGCTAGCAAAAGTATTAACAATAAAAGGATTTTATTGTTCACATAAAGCAATGATGGCTGATTTTTGCCACCGTTTTATATAATACCTTTCAACCATGGACGGATAGGTTTATGAGTATAAAAGTGCTTAATCAGCGTGTGCCTTCACTCACGCTACTCACCGTAGCTGTTTCATTAGCATTATCGGGATGTTCAGATAGTGACAGCAGCTTTAATAATGATGATGACATCACTACCCCTTCAGCGACCTACGAGGTCGACATTCAACGCACAGAGTTCGGTATACCCCACATTACTGCCAAAGATTATAAAGGACTAGGCTACGGCGTTGGTTATTCTTTCGCTGAAGACAATATCTGCTCACTGGCCCGTGAGATTGTGGTTGCTAACGGTCAGAGCATGCTTTATTTAGGCGAAAAAGGCGATGTGGCCAGCGATGTTTTTTATACTTGGTATAATTCACCAGAAAAACGCGCGCAGTTCCTAGATGCACAAGAGCCAGAAGTCCTTGATGCAGTCGCAGGTTACGCCGCTGGTTATAGTCGCTATCTACGCGATAAAGGGGTTGATAATATCGATCCTGACTGCGCTGGCGCCGAATGGGTAAAAGAAATCGGAACCAATGATCTACTGGCGCTTTATGCCAAAGCAAACTTACGCGGTGGCCTCTCAAACTTTGTGGGACCCATCGTTGCGGCGGCACCTCCATCACAGGATGTGACTGTTGATAGTAGTAGAATGGGCAGTAGAAGCATGGACAATAGCAGAATGCGTTCTATTGGCCCAGATTCGGCATCGAACTCGGTATCGACCTCTTCATCTACCGCTGCAGACACAGCCGATTTAGCCTCAGGCTTTGATTTTGATATGACCACCATCAATGTATTGGATGGCGGCAGTAACGCCTACGCACTTGGTAGCGAAACGACGGGCACCGATAGCGGAGTTTTATACGGCAATCCACATGAACCATGGAATGGTATCCAACGTTTTTACGAGTTTCACTTAACCATGCCCGGTGAGCTTGACGTAATGGGTGCAGCTCAACAAGGTCAGCCTTTCCCGAATATTGGTTTCAATAAAGATGTTGCTTGGAGCCACACCGTTTCTACTGCCAAACGCTTCACGCTTTATCAGCTTGAGCTAGTGAATGGCAATCCTATGAAGTACAACTATACCAATAGTGATGGCGTCGTAGAACAGCGTGATATCCGCAAGGATGAAGTGACCATTCAGCTACCAGACGATCAAACCCTCGTTCAACCTGTTTATTCCTCACACTTTGGGCCTATGTTAGCAATCAATAAGGTTAACGGTTTACTACCAGTTTGGGGGGCTAATAATATCGCCTTTACTATCCGTGATGCCGCGGCAGAAAATGCACGCTCACTGAATCAGTGGCGCAGCATGAACCAAGCCAGTAGTGTCGAGGACTTGGTTGATAGAATGCAAGATCAGGTTGGTCTAGGGTTTGTCAACACCATCGCCACTGACCGTTACGGTAAAGCCCTTTATGCGGACATCTCAACCGTACCGCACGTGACCAAAGAGCAGTTAAATAGTTGTACAGAGGGAGAGTTATACTTAAAAGCCATCGTGGGCTTTGGCTTCCCAGCATTAAAGGGCAATAGCGCTGATTGCGAATGGGGCAATGACGCTGACTCGCCACAAGCCGGTATTTTTGGTCGCTCAAATCTGCCGTTCTTGATTCGTGATGATTATGCGATCAACTCCAATGACAGTTATTGGCTGAGTAACTTAGACGCACCATTGACTGGATTTTCACCGCTACTGCGTCGTAACTTGACACCTTTCCTCGAAGAAAGTCCTGTCGATGGCGTACCATTACTGATGCGCACTCGTATGGCGTTTCAACAGGTATTAGACAGACTCGATAACTCAGATGGTCTTGGTGGCACTACCTTTAACCTAAAAAACCTGCAAGAAGTCGTCTATGGCAACCGCAGCTACGTCGCTGAGTTGGTGCTAGATGATGTATTGGCTGATTGTAGCGCTGACCCAATGCTGCCGTTGACTGATAGTGGCACTATCGATGCCACTCAAGCTTGTGATGTGCTGAGCAATTGGGATCGTCGTAATAATCTCGATAGCAAAGGGGCACACGTCTTTAGAGAGTTTTGGAATAATATTGATTTTGAAGAAACCATTGATGATAAAAAGCTATTTAGTGTACGTTTTGACGTCAATGATCCAGTCAATACGCCTCGCGATCTCATTATCAACGCAACTACACGAACAGCTTTGGGTGATTCGATTAAATACTTCCAAGATAAAGGTATCGCATTTGATGCAACTTTAGGAAGTGTTCAATACGTTATAGACGCAGGTAAGGACAACGAACGCATTCCTATGCATGGTGGTCAAGGAAGCGAAGGGGTATTCAATGTGGCAAGAGGTCCTGGTCCCAACGCTGATGGCAATTACGTGATTAATAATGGCCCAACTTATATGCAGTCGGTCACTTTTGATGCTAATGGACCCGTCGTAGAAGCATTGCTCGCCTATTCGCAAGCAGAGGACAGCACGCGTCCTTATCATCGTGATCAAACGCGCCGCTACTCAGCCAAAGACTGGATTCGCTTGCCGTTTAGTGCTACTGAGATTAGCAACCAAGCGGTTGGTAATAAAGTTCAATTAACAGAATAAAAAGAGCAGAATTTATAAAAACAGTAAGAAAGACTTTAGGGCAATCCTGAGGTCTTTTTTTATTACCTACCCATACAACTTTATGGGTATATACAAAAACTCTCTATCCATGTCACTATTATCAATGATTCGTTATACTACCCATTACCTATTTAAGCATTCATATTTAGACTATTTAATGCTTAGTAAAGCAGTTAATCTTAAAATGACTTATATTAAATCGCTACCAGCAAGGCCATTAGTTGACTCAAAATAGCCACACACCGAATACGTAAATATGGCGATTTATACAGTTAAAACGAGGAATATCGCATGACAAACCAGTCAGAACAAAGCACCCAACAACCCTATAATCGTGCGGGAGAGCAACCCACCACCACCCGCCCTGTCATGCAGCCAGACAATCCATATGCCAGTACTCGCGGCAGCATTACTACCAAGCAGCTACCCGCATTCGATGAAGATATTATTAATAAATACAATCGTTCAGGGCCTCGCTATACCTCTTATCCAACCGCTTTAGAATTCTCACCGATGCCAGAAGGGCTTGAGACCAAAATCCTTCGAGAGCGTGAAGCCCATGCCCCGCTATCGCTCTATTTTCATATTCCCTTTTGTCGTCACCTTTGCTATTACTGCGCTTGTAATAAAATCATTACTAAAAAGAACAGCGATGCAGGCGATTACTTAGAGTACCTCATTGCTGAAATTAAGCACAAACGTAGCTTATTAGGCACAACCGAAAACGGCAAAAAACCACTGGTGAAACAACTGCATTTCGGCGGTGGTACACCGACTTTTTTACAAGATAATGAGTTAATACAGCTTTGGGAGTTTTTGCAAACTCAATTTGAGTTTTTGCCCGATGACCAAGGTGACTATTCTATCGAGATCGACCCACGCGAGCTCAGTGGCGAGACGCTACAAGTGCTGCGCAACCTGGGTTTTAATCGCGTCAGTTTGGGCGTGCAAGACTTAGATGAAACGGTACAAATCGCAGTCAACCGCGTACATTCGGCAGAGTTAATTGAAAATGTATTAAAAGAGTCGCGCGCGTTAGGGTTTCGCTCTATCAACGTCGATTTGATTTATGGTTTACCGCATCAAACGCCAACAACCTTAGATAAAACCGTCCAGCGTATTATCGAGATGTCACCGGATCGCTTATCGGTCTTTAATTATGCCCATTTGCCTGAGCGCTTTAAATCTCAACGACAAATCAAAGAAGCCGACCTACCGACGCCAGCCTCCAAGCTCGCAATGCTTGGTAATACTATCAACACCTTAACCGAAGCCGGTTATCAGTACATTGGTATCGACCATTTTGCCAAACCTGATGATGAGCTTGCCGTCGCCCAGCGTGAAGGCAAATTACATCGTAACTTCCAAGGCTATACCATCATGGGCGATTGCGACTTACTGGGTTTTGGCGTGTCTTCAATCAGTCAAATTGCTAATGCCAATAACAGCTATATCTTACAAAATCATACCGATCTACAGGTTTATAAAGACAACATCGATGCTGCACGCAGCAATCCTGCGGTAATGCCAGCGGTCAAAGTGATTAAAACATCCATTAAAGATCGCTTACGCGAATATGTGATTATGAACTTGTTATGCCACGACTATATCGACTTTAGAGACGTCAATCAGAAATTTGGTATCGATGCCATTACCTATTTTATTGATGAGATCCAACAGCTTGGTCAGATGCAAGACGACCGCTTGATTGACATGGACGCTGCCGGTATTCGCGTACTGCCAAAAGGTCGCTTATTAGGTCGCAACGTGGCGATGGTATTCGATGAATATCTTGAGAAGAAACATAAAAACCGCTTTTCAAAAGTTATTTAAGTGAGGTGTTTTTAAGCTGATTATTAACCATAAAAAAGACCTCGATCGAGGTCTTTTTTATGGTCTGTGATAAAGATGTAGCTGATTCACTTTAAAACCGATACAGTGCTGCTGGAGTAAATTTTTTGCAGCCTCTGTCACCCTTGCGAACAGCAAGCAAGAAAAACTTATACCAGTAGCACGTGGCTATTAACGTATCGATTTTATTTCGAACTGGCTATAGTTATCTGTATAAAGCAGCCTGCTCTACTCGGTAGGCATGACGATATAAAGACGATTGGCATCTATGATAGTCTTTTCCTTATCAAGATATTTGTGTTCAACAAGGCTTTTTGGGTTGGCTATCTCCGTATCTGTTATCGAAAAATCATCATCATTCAATAAACCTAACGAACCATCTTGACGCAACCATAAGCCTTCAAGCTTATCATGCGGATAATCTATCGTAGCCAGAACATCAACGACCAAGGTCTTGCTAACAGGCTTAATAGCCATCTCTTCAAGTGCTTGCCAGTTTTTTTCGTCTGTGGCAATAAGCTGCTCTAGTGTTTGTCCTTCGATAGTCAAGCCGACGATCTCGTCCTGCTCGACACTTTTATTATCTAAAATAGTTTCAATATCCGTTGCCTGTGAGGTATCAACTTTGTAAATTAGCTTTTGGGCTGATTTGTCTTGTAGCGGAAACTTGCGATCATGTTCAATCAAATAAAACTCATGCTCATTAATAGCAACGATACCTGATGCCACATGCTGTGCTGCATCCAGACGATATAAGTATTGTTTTATCTGACCTGAAACTAAGTTAACCGTCACCATGCGGGTCAAATTAGACAGACGTCCCGATTGATCAGGATTGTCCATGGAAGACTCCATAATACCTACTAGGGTCGTCTGATCAGGTGTGACTGTTAATGCTTCCATCCCGCGATTGGTGCGACGCTTGGTAAACTCTGCTGGTAATAAAACTGGCTTACCATCAACCATCACATTATTACGCTCATCATTAGCAAAAGGATTGATACGCTCGACCTCTATCCCTTCGGCATCATAATGAACGAGATGTGGCCCATATTCATCACTGATCCAAAAACTGCCGTCTGTGAGCGCGGTAAGTCCTTCTGGATCCAAACCATTGATATCGGTTTTAATAGGGTTGGTCACAGTATCAAAAGGTAAGCTTGGGTTTATAGTCATCGGCTGACCATTAACATCATAAGGTACTTCGTTAGTACCGCCCAATGCTTTTGGATTCGGAAGCCCAGAGATGGGATTGCCGGTGCTGTCTTTTAGTATGATTTCTTTTATTTTAGTGATTTTGCCATCAGCTTGTAACTCAAAAAGCCCAATAGACGGTGTATAGTTTGGCACTAAAAACTGCTTACCTTTACCCGCAACGCCATCAAAATCAGCATTGGGACCACGATCGGCGAGTGCATAAAATTGATTGGCATTGGTTGGATGAGCCGCTGCATCTGAGCCGTAGCCACCCCCTCGAATCTCCAATTTCTGCTCAGGATAAGCGGCATTGGTGAGCGTCGCATCCAGTACGGTATAGGGTAATGGGCTACCTTGAGGGAAGTCTGTTATAGACATCAGCATATTATTTGAGTTTTGCTTAAGCATTGTTATTTTCCTTTTATCTGTACTTTCATTACGAGCTAAATAATTTACAGTCAAAAAAATAGCCAGCGCGTTGGACGCTAACTGACTATTTTTAAAATTGAACCTTGTAATAGGTATAACACCTAGATTATTAAGTCATTGATTATTAAACTTTAAGCTTATCACCTACCATGCCTTTTACTGTGCTTAGAATATCAGCAGGTAACACCACCATTTTGGAGTTGTCAGATTCAGCCAGCTCCCGAATCGCTTTGATATACTGCTCACCCAGTAAGTAGACAATCGGCATCTCTTCAGTACCCATCGCATCAGTAATCAGACGAATAGATTCTTCAGAACCTTTAGCCAACACTACTTGCGCTTCAGCATCGCGACGTGAGGCTTCTAGACGACCATCGGCCTCTAAGATAGCGGCTTGTTTTTGACCATCGGCGCGTGTCACTGTCGCACGGCGTTGACGTTCAGCCGCCGCTTGTTCTTCCATCGCCGTTTGCATCGTATCAGACGGATTAATATCTTGAATCTCTACTGTTTTAAGCGTGATACCCCAATCAGAGATATCTTCTGAAATCGCGTGTTTTAGCTTGGCTTTGATTTCGTCACGGCTCGATAGTGCACTATCAAGATCCATTTCACCAATAATTGAACGTAATGAGGTTTGTACCAAATTACGAATACCATACTCATAATCCTCGATACCGTACACTGCCTTGTCTGGACGAACGATATTAATATAAGCGACAGCATTAGCAATGATAACCACGTTGTCTCGGGTAATCACTTCTTGTGATGGAATATCGAGGACAATATCTTTGGTGGTAACTTTATAAGACACGTCGTCAACATAAGGGATAATTAGGTTTAGGCCGGGTTCTAGTGTTTGGCTATACTTACCCAAGCGCTGCACCACCCATTTATAACCTTGCGGCACGATGCGAACGCCTTTAAACACGGTAAACACAACCAGTGCAATCAAAACGATCATAACAATACTAAAGCTTTCCATAACTTATCCCTATTAGCATACCTTTATAAATTACTGCCTGTGTTAATCGCTGCTTGTGACTTCATACTACTGACGATTAGCTCGTTACCAACGATATCCGTCACGATCACCCGATCACCCACTGCCACCTGCTCGCCTCGCGTACGGCACATCCATTCAGCCGCACCGACAATAGGCACACTAAATCTCACCGTCCCTGCTCTATCGGCCTGTGGCTGCACGATAATCATACCTGTCTCACCAACGATAACACTGCCGCCCAACCCTGCTTTAGTACGATCTACAGACAGCGGTTTGATATACTTAAACCACGCCAGTAGAAATATAGCAGAGAGCACTAGCCAAACAATGATTTGAATAGAGACAGAGATGGGCAATAACCATGAAAGTATAGCAACGATGATGGCAGCGGCACCAAACCAAAGACTAGCAAAGGTGGGCACAAACATCTCGATAATCAGCAATAAAAAGCCCAATACCAGCCAATGCCAAGGTTCTATCATCCAGAGAGTCTCTATCATCGGCACATTCCCTATCTTTGTCATTCTAACTTTCAATGTAGCACATTTTTAAGAGTAATAATGTCTTAAAAATCATTAATATATAGTTGATGAACAATAAAATTAGTACAGCTGTATTAGTGTGCTACTGGTATAAGTTTTTTGCAGCCTCTATCTGCGTAGGTACAGCGAGCAAGAAAAGCTCATACTAATAGCACGTAATGTATAGATATTACATTCCACTGGCGATAGTGCCATGCCGATTCTAGTAAAGCCAAGCATGAAAAAGCTACTCTTAAAAGTGTAAGCACAAAAAAACGACCACTTTAAGTGATCGTTTTTTTATTACTGTGTAAGTACTGTTTAAGCAATTTCTAATCCAAGAACTAAGCGTTCAAAGTATTAGAATTTAAGGTTGGCACCAACAGTCCAAAGGTCTGCATCGCTACCAACGATATCGTATTCAGCTTCGACACCGAAATTAGGATTTACTGAATAACCAAGACCTACACCACCTGCTAATCTTGTGCTCTTGTCTGATACAGAGATATTTGGCACTCTGCTATCACCATCAATCTCAGTACGTGCTACACCCAGTTTACCTTTGGCATATACTGGCGTGTTATTAAAGCCATAACGGTAGGTACCATATAGACCATAGGTTTTAGCGTCTACGTCACCATTATAATAATCAGCGTCATCTGAACCAATATACTCAGCTTCTAAACCAAAGTTAGGGTCGAAGTTATAACCACCGTATACACCATAAGCAGTCGGATCACTAGCGCCATCAGTATCTAAATTGAACTGACCAACTTTAACACCAACGTATGGTTGGCCGGTGTAACCGTTACCATAAGATACGGCTGCTGGTGCACCCATGCTCACTAAAGAACCAGCGGCTAATGCAAGTAGAGTTTTCTGTAAAGTTTTCATTGTATTCACCTAATGTTATGTTTTTGATTTATTTTTTGATTTTTAATGTGAGAAATAATACTTAAGTAATCATTTCTCATTTTTGCTCGTTCAATACGCTTTAATATAGGAACTTAAAGGTATGTAGGTCTAGAATTTTAAATGAGCGCCAACTGTCATCAGTTTGGCATCAACATCACTATCCATCATTGCGTATTCAGCTTCGACACCAAAGTTAGGGTTCACTGAGTATCCGAGGCCAACACCACCTGCAATACCTGTATCACTGGCAGAGTTTGAAACTTTGAGCGGACCAACAGTATAGTCACCTTCTACCTTAGTCTTGGCAACACCCAGTTTACCTTTGGCATATAGGCCTGTATTTGGAAACTGATAACGGGCTGTACCGTAGGCACCATAAGTCTTGGCATCAAGATCACCATTTCTATAGTCGGCATCATCTGAACCTACATATTCGGCTTCGATACCGAAGTTTGGATCAAAGTTGTAGCCGCCATATACACCGTAAGCAGTTGGGTCATCAGCGTTGTCGATATCTAAATCAAACTGACCGACCTTCACACCAACGTATGGCTGTCCAGTATAACCATTACTATAAGAAGTAGCGGCTTGGGCACTGACCGTTAATAGAGAACCAGCTGCTAATGCGAATAACGTTTTTTGTAGAGTATTCATTGTTAGCTCCTTAAAATAAGTTTGGACAAACAAGTTATCTATTTATATTAGTTATATTGACTTTATAGCTCTATCGCCTTGTTCGCTAACGATGAGTACATAGTAACAAACCATTTCATAGACTCTGTCAGTGTTTGATGGTTTGAAAGTTAAGATTTGCAAGTATTTATCAGTGTCTGGGTTACAAAGGCTAGGATATGAAATCTTTTGTTACAACTACCGAATTTATGCAATAATCCCTACTCATTTCGCCAGCTTTATATAAGAGATAGGCTTAAAACAA
>NZ_JBQSXN010000083.1:0-13849 GCF_052378235.1 Psychrobacter sp. AOP3-A1-26 | reverse complement strand
AAGGATTTATATCATGGCAGATTTACTTAGCATCTCAGAGCCTAACGCCAGTAGCCTTACTGACCCATTTAATAATAAAAACAGTTTTAACAATAATGTTAATAATGACTTTTTGGCCAGCCTAGCGACAGATGCCACAAAAGCGAACCCGCAAACCAATAGTAAACACAACCGCGAAGAAATCGCCCAGCTTTTTGACTTGCCCTTGATGGACTTGTTACTACAAGCACAGACTATTCACCGAGAGAATTTCACCGCCAATGAAGTACAAATTAGCACCTTACTATCCATCAAGACGGGCAACTGCCCAGAAGATTGTGGTTACTGCTCACAATCTGGTCATCACCGTGACACCACCAAATTACAAGCAGAAAAACGCATCGAAGTTGACAAGGTAATCGCTGCTGCTAAACGTGCCAAAGCCACTGGCTCATCACGCTTCTGTATGGGTGCAGCGTGGAAACACCCAAGCGCTAAAGACATGCCTTACGTGGTTGAACTGGTCAAAGAAGTCAAAGCATTAGGGCTTGAGACCTGTATGACCCTCGGTATGCTCGATACTAATCAGGCAACACAATTGGCGGATGCAGGTCTTGATTACTATAATCATAACCTTGATACTTCACGACGTTATTATGAGCAAGTGGTCAGTACGCGCAGCTATGATGAACGTTTAGGTACCATAGAAAATGTACGCAACTCAGGTATCAATGTTTGTAGCGGTAATATCGTCGGTATGGGCGAAAGCCGTGATGACCGTATCGACTGGGTGCTTGAGCTGCTGAAGATGCCCAAAGCACCAGAGTCTATTCCAGTCAATTTATTGGTACCGATTCAAGGCACGCCAATCGGCGACAAGGTATTAGCAGAAGGTCAGTTACCAGTCCTTGAATGGATTCGTACCATTGCGGTGACACGCATTTGCTGTCCAAGCAGCTATGTGCGCCTATCTGCTGGACGTGAAAGCTTATCTGATTCTGAGCAAGCATTGGCGTTTATGGCGGGTGCTAACTCGTTTTTCTATGGTGACAAACTACTAACGACCGGTAATGCTAGCCAATCAGGCGATGACAGATTGATGCGAGAGCTTGGCTTAACCAAACAGTTTGCTGCTCCC
The DNA here is from genome assembly GCF_052378235.1 of Psychrobacter sp. AOP3-A1-26. Classification (NCBI taxonomy): domain Bacteria; kingdom Pseudomonadati; phylum Pseudomonadota; class Gammaproteobacteria; order Moraxellales; family Moraxellaceae; genus Psychrobacter; species Psychrobacter sp. AOP3-A1-26. The sequence continues at coordinate 12,732 of NZ_JBQSXN010000083.1, read as the reverse complement.
AGAGCGCCTAAGCAAGTGCCTGTGATAGACGCGATGAGTGGTCATCAATCACAAGTCATTTCGGCTGATTTGGGCGGAGTAGTTTTGGCTTAACGCTACCATTATTGGATAATCTGCGCTAAGCTTGCGAGCATTATTGAGCGTATAGTTGATTCAGTTGAAAAAGGCCCTAGACAACCGAGTGCAGAGGTATAAGCAATACTTCAAGCGAGGGTAATGCTGCGGTAACTTTTTTGTAAAGGATTGACTATCATCTACTAAGACGTAAGAGAGAGGATGATGGCAGATTATTTCAATTGGATTAAAGCGGCGCATATTATCTCCATGGTCTGCTGGTTTGCAGCGATATTTTATTTACCACGCTTGTTTGTCTATCATGCAATGAGTGACGATAGCATCAGTCACGAGCGCTTCTCTATTATGGAACGCAAGCTCTATCGCGGTATCATGACACCATCGATGATAGCGACATGGGTATTTGGCTTATGGATGTTGGGACTGGGCTGGGATGTCTATAAAACCCAAGGCTGGTTGCACCTCAAGCTATTATTAGTGGTACTGCTCTCAGGCTATCATGGTGCTTGCGGCTTTTATCGTAAAAAACTGATGGACAATCCGCATTATAAATCGCACAAATTTTGGCGCTGGTTTAATGAAGTACCCGTTTTTGCACTAATATTTATTGTCATTTTAGTAGTAGTTAAACCTTTTTAATAGTGATGTAAATAAAGTTGTTTATAAAAAAAGCGTCCGTAACTCAAAGTCACGGACGCTTTTTTATCTGAATAAATTAACTATATTAGGGCGTGTCCTCATTCTGAAAATGGTGATAAAAATGAGATAAATTGCAGTCAAACAAGGAAAATAGCACAGATAATATCAAGATATTAGCCAGCTATTTGACGCAGTTTGGCAAGATTTAGCCATTTTTAGCCCATTTAGTTGATTTCGTTCAGATTGAGGACATGCCCTAAACGTTTGGACGCATGATTTGGTAAACATTACTCAAATCATAAACACGGTAGCGTGCAGGCTCACGACGGTTTTCACCCGCATAGCTGAGCATCAGGGCTTGCTTAGCGCGCTCGTCAACCCAGCCTACGAACAGCCCACTATGCTCGACCCTATTGTAACCATGATTGATATAATAGAGCCAATCACCAACTTCAATCTCGCCACTACTGGCATAAGGGCCTTGGCCATAAGTGCCCTTGTGTATAGTATCGCGAGTCACCCCTGCACGTTTAAATACCGCATTGAGATAATCCCAGCAACCCCCTTGGATGATTGTACGTTCGTTCAGCGCCATCTTGCGTGCGGTGCTGATTACCTCATGTGCCGCCCGACTACTCTGCGATTCAGCCGCGCTTAATAGCGGCAAATACTCGCTATCGACATTGTCATAATTGCCAGATAAGAATGGTGGTAACACCGCAGGAGCCTGACGCTGTACCTTAGGATAACGATAATTGGTATTGGAATAACTCGAATGGACACTTGGTTGCACATTATTCGCATTTGAGCGATAGCTACCAGAGTTACCGGCACGTTGAATGGTAGAGCGTGTGCTAATTTTGGCAGAAGGTACAGTAGAGTTCGAAGGCGTATAACGGGCACTATTATCAGATTGGGCAGATTTTTGGGCAATCAATGCGCTCATACTATCGGCATGAACCTGACTTATCATACCAAAAGCAACCAACAATACACTGCACGGCGCTGTAACCGACAATATGGGCAAACGCGACATGACTAACTCCTTGTCAATAAAGTATAAATGACAACATAAAAAACAATGATTAGACTTTCCAATATTACTTATAAACTATTTGGGCACGCATCTGCAAGCATTATTCACCTTAAAAAGGCGATAAACGGTATAAAAGTATAGATTAATGGTTAGGTAAGAGATGCGGTTTAGAAGAAATACAGAGAAGCGCACGCTAAATAAGAATGTATCGAACAACGTATCGATTTTATTTAGAACTGCCTATGGGTAATCGGCTAAGAAGTGGGTGGATCCTCGCTCATCTTGATATTGACATGGCGTTTGGTCAAGGTTTGACCTTGCAGGATAGCTTTGGCAGCAGTTGTCTCTTGGATGCTCTCAAAGCCGCTAATATGATATTTGTTTATACCCTTACTATCAGCAATCTGTAATTGTTCGCCGATTAGATTGACCTTGTCCCCTTCAGCCAACTGGATATGCTCGCGCTTACCTTGATTATCATGCACCAGCTCGCCAGCACGCAGCCACAATATGCCATTACTAATCATACCGCTCATGGCTTTTTTACGTTGTTGGCGTTGCCGATTAAAAATAAAACTGCCAATAATAAGCAACGCTAATGCGCCAATAGCCAAACGCTCAGACAACAGGCTCATTGCCATGGCCACCGCGACTGCCCCTACTAATAATGCAGACCCAAACCAAAACATGCCATTATCAGCAGTTTGTGGCTGACCTTGTAAGGTGATTTTAGCGCCATCATCGGTCAGCTTAAGCATGCATCATTACCTGTTGCGGAGTATCTGTAAAATATAACGAGAAAATCAAAAAACGCGGTGGCTTGTTCAGCACAAAACTGAACCAGTAGGCTAGTAATTTACTAGGCCAATAGGTTAGCTTACCAGCCTAAAGCGGTTTGTTGCATTTTAATCAATTCAGCAATGCCTTTTTCGGCAAGAATAAGCATATCATCGGCTTGTGCACGGGTAAATGGCTTCTCTTCTGCCGTACCTTGCAGCTCAATGAACTCACCTTTTTGGGTCATGACTACGTTTAGATCGGTATCACAGCTGGCATCTTCTTCGTAGTTCAAATCCAAATAAGCTTCGCCATCTTTCATACCGACAGAAACTGCCGCGACCAAACCAATCAGCGGATCTGCTTTTAGTTTTTTGGTTTTTTGAATGCTTTCTAACGCATCGATAAGCGCAATCGCGGCGCCAGTCACACTCGCGGTACGAGTACCACCATCGGCTTGCAACACATCACAATCAAGATAAATGGTATTTTCACCGAGTTTATTCAGATCAATCATGGCACGTAAGCTACGACCGATTAAACGCTGAATTTCTTGGGTGCGACCTGATTGTTTACCACGTGCCGCTTCACGCTGGTTACGGGTATTGGTCGCGCGTGGTAGCATGCCATATTCAGCGGTAATCCAGCCTTTACCTTTGCCTTTGAGCCAACGCGGGACGCCAGACTCAACACTCGCCGTACACAGTACTTTGGTATCGCCAAAGCTGACCAATACCGACCCTTCGGCATGCTTAGTATAATGGCGCTCAAAGCTGATTGAGCGAAGTTGGTCAAGCTCACGATTGTCAATACGCATAAAAATCCCTAGTACAAATATAGTGTTTTAAATATCCTAACGTGACAACGGTGCAATAGCAAGATTCGCTCAAGCTATTGCGCCGCTGCTTGGTTAAGGTTTAGCAGCAAGAATTATTCTAACCCTTCCATCTTACGCAATTCTTTACGTAGGATTTTACCCACGTTTGATTTTGGTAATTCATCAACGAATTGGATATGGCGTGGACGCTTATAACCAGTCAACTGTTTTTTGCCAAAATCAAGCAGCTCTTGCTCAGTAACTTCACCCTTTTTGACCACAAACAGCTTTGGCTCTTCGCCGCGCTGGTCATGCGGAATACCAATGGCACCGCACTCTACCACCGCTGGATGCTCACTCATGGCTTCTTCGATTTCATTGGGATAGACGTTAAAACCAGAGACCAAAATCATGTCTTTTTTGCGATCAACAATTTTGATAAAACCCTTTTCGTCCATGATACCGATGTCACCAGTTTTCAAAAATCCACTAGCCGTAAAGGTTTCAGCCGTTTCATCTGGACGGTTTTGATAGCCAATCATCACTTGTGGACCTTTGACACAGATTTCACCGCGATCGCCAAGTGTCACTTCATTTTCATTATCATCGATCAATATTACATCGGTGCTAGAAGCAGGAATACCAATCTTTCCAGTAAACTCAGCGATAGTCATTGGGTTAAAGGCAACCACAGGTGAGGTTTCAGACAAACCATAACCTTCAACGATAGGCAGACCAGTAATTTTATGCCATTCTTTTGCCACACTTGGTAAGACGGACATACCGCCGCCGATAGCAGCTTTTAGATTAGAGAAATCTAACTCTGCAAAGCTGTCTTTGTGTACCAAGCCATTAAACAAAGTATTTACTGCAGGGATAAAGGCTGGTTTATATTTAGCCATCTCTTTAATCAAACCATCAAGGTCACGCGGGTTGGGGATAAGCAGACCTGCATACCCTTGGTACATACCATACATACCGCAAACCATAAATGAGAACACATGATATAAAGGTAGTGCTGTTAAGATCACATCATCGGCGTCAGCATCATCATCAAAGGCGCTGTTCATCAACGCACTAATCTGTAGCATGTTGGCGACTAGATTACCATGTGACAGCATCGCACCTTTGGCAACACCTGTCGTACCACCAGTATATTGCAACAACGCCACATCGCTTAAATTCAAATCAGGGCGTTTATATTTGCTAGCTGATACCGCACTTAGCGCCTGTTTAAAGCTCACGCTGTTTGGCAGGCTATAGGCAGGAATCATTTTTTTGACATGACGCGCCACAAGGTTAACCACGGTCCCTTTGATCGTCCCTAACATATCACCCAGCTTACATACGACGACGTGCTTCACTTGACCTTTGTCGCTGGCTTCCTGATAGGTTTTAGCGAAGTTCTCTACGATAAATAAGGCTTTGGTGCCACTGTCACGTAGCTGATGCGATAGTTCGCGACTGGTATATAAAGGGTTGACGTTGACCAATACCATGCCAGCGCGGATGATACCCAACGCCACCACTGGATATTGCAAAATATTGGGCATCATCACCCCAACTTTATCGCCTTTGACCAACCCTAAGGACTGTAAATAGCTGGCAATCTGACGACTGTATAAGTCTAATTGCTTAAAGCTAATCGAGGCACCCATACAGATATAGGCAGGTTTTTGGCCATAACGGCTAAAATTACGCTCGAACACATCAAGTAAAGAAGTATTATCATCCGGCATATCAATCGTCGCGTCGATACCGTAGCGCTCATAAGCATTTAACCACGGACTGTCACTCGCTATCGTCGGCATGGTAGGAAATGCTTGGGTTTCAGCCATCGGTTGAGCACTCTTGGCATCATTATGGTCTGTGGTTTCTTTATTAGTACTGTCCGTCATAATCTTCCCTAAATATTACTGTTAAAATATTGCTAGTAAAACACGCCCTAATCAAAAACTTGTGAATAATAAGCCTGTTAGCTAATAAATTTAGAGGTTTTGTTATTCACAAATTTTTTACATCGAAAGCCATACCTTTTATGCAAAACTCTATTGACCACGATAAAAGTAATTAAAGCAGCCAATGGATAATCTCAGCTAAAAAACGAGTCTTGCAATTGTATTAGCACGATAGTTTTTTGCAATTTCTCGGCCAAAAAACATACATTCCTATCGTTGAATATAAAAATATATCGGCACGAACTATAGCAGTTTTGCTGGTACTTCTCTATAAATAGTACGAAATGATAATCGAAAAACAAAAAAAATGATAAGGCCGTTTGCATAGACCTTATCATTTTTCACTACCATTTGGCGTAATGAGCACCTCGAATATCGAGATACTTGCATCGATATTCAGTACTTATAAACCTCTATAAAAAGTACGAGAAACTTGATATTGGACTGTCTAACCGTGATTCTTTTCTTCAAGCACACGTAAATCTTTGTGCAAAATCTTCCCGACGTTGGATTTTGGTAGCTCATCGATGAATTCGACATAACGAGGACGCTTGTAACCGGTTAGATTTTCTTTGCCATAAGCAAGTACTTCTTCTTCGGTTAAGCTATCATCACTACGCACGATATAAATCTTTGGTACTTCGCCGCTCTTGTCATCTTTGATACCAATGACCCCGCATTCCAAAATCTTTGGATGACCTGACATCACATCTTCCACTTCGTTTGGATACACATTGAAGCCTGAAACCAAAATCATATTCTTTTTGCGATCAACGATTTTGAAGTAACCCTCTTCGTCCATCACGCCGATATCACCAGTACGGAAATAGCCGTCCGAGGTCATGACTTCAGCCGTGGCATCTTCGCGTTTCCAGTAGCCCTTCATTACTTGTGGACCACGAACACAAATCTCACCGCGCTCACCCAATGCAACTTCGTTGCCTTCTTCATCCAAGATAGCCATATCAGTCGCTGGCATTGGTAGGCCAATATTGCCTGAGAACTCGCCCGTACCCTGTGGGTTTGCTGATGCCACAGGAGAGGTCTCTGACAGACCGTAACCTTGTACGATGACGTTGCCTGTGATTTTTTGCCATTTGTCAGCGGTATCTTTTAAAACCGCCATTCCGCCGCCCATAGACATCTCAAGCTTGCTATGATCTAAGGCTTTAAATTCATCACTATTAGCTAGGGCGTTAAACAGTGTATTGACCGCTGGGAAAAATGCGGGTGGGTAATCCTTATAGGCTTTAATTAAGCTGGCGCCATCACGTGGGTTTGGCACCAGTAGTCCGATACAGCCACGATATAAGCCGAACATGCCGCAAACCGTAAATGAGAAGATATGGTATAGCGGCAAGGCAGTCATAATCACTGGCTGCTCGTTCATACTCTCAAATTTATCAAAAGCATCGCCAAGATAGGTATCACACTGAATCAGGTTGGCGACTAAGTTGCCATGTGTGAGCATCGCGCCTTTCGCGACACCCGTGGTACCACCGGTATACTGTAGGACAGCCACATCATCAAGCCCGATGTTAGTAGGGCGCTTATAGTTTTTAGCAGAAAAACGATTAAGCGCTTTTTTAAACTTCACGCTGTCCTTAATATGATAATCAGGTACCATTTTTTTGACATGGCGGACGACAGCATTAACGATAAAGCCTTTCAATGGGCTCATTAAATCACCCATCGAGGTCACCACGACATGTTCGACCAAATCTTTGCCAATGTCTTCATAAGTTTTGGCAAAGTTTTCAAGCAAAATAAGTACTTTGGCATCAGAGTCTGTGAGCTGATGCTCAAGCTCTTTTGAGGTATAAAGTGGGTTGACATTGACCAGTGTCATGCCTGCACGTAACACACCCAATACAGCAACAGGCAGCTGCAAAATATTCGGCATCATAACTGCCACTTTGTCGCCTTTGACCAGTCCAAGCGACTGTAGGTAGGCAGCGACTTGTTTACTATAACGGTCTAGTTCTTCATAAGAGAGTTTGACATCCATGCACACAAAAGCCGTTTTGCCCGCATGTTTGATAAAATTTTGCTCAAGTATATCGATCAAAGAAGTATTGGCAGCTGGCATATCAATATCGTACTGAATACCAAGCTTCTCGTACGTATCAACCCATACTTTGTCGTTACGACGAATGAGGTTATCTTGATTTTCCATAATCTTTTCTCTCCTAGTAATGGTGCGCTAGCGTCACCCATACGAATCACAGAGTGATAAACATACGAATACTCAAAAGTTAGGCTTATCATGATAATGACAAGCGAGGCTGCGAGGTAGTCATATGGTGATGAGTCAACGAGATAGCGGTAAATAGCCCTTTGTTCATTAACATACACACTTTATACAGACTACTCAATATAAAAGATTGCTACTTGAGTTCGTAAACTGGCTTGACGGTCGATATTATCATTATTATCAGTTATTTAACTGCTATTATAGACCAAATGACTGGTGATTTATTACTGAACAATTGACTATTTTTCAGTATTTTTTTAATTTTATAAGCACCTATCGCTTTTATAGTTACAGGCTAAAGTTACAGGCCAAAAATACGGTGCATAGCATTCTTATTATTTTGTTATAAGTGTCAAAAACTTGTCTTTTAATACCCTAAAGTATAAGAGAAATAATAAAAACTATTTCGCTTAACGATACTCAACTTAATCTGTAAAAGCTAACCATTAAAACACCATAAATGCGTCATGCCTAGACGTCACGCATTGTCGTCTATTCTGACTTATACCTTTTTAATTTTGCTAATATCCTTTACGATAGCACTATCTTATTTCCACCCTATTTAACTATATTAGTTCATCAGAACAAGTGCAGTAAAAAAACCTCTATTAAGAATCAAAAGCGAAACCTACTCTATGTCCGATGTTATTGATCATACAACTGCCACCATCATTCCTAACGAACCGATGGATACTCGCTCAGTAGCGGAATTCACTGAGCAAGCCTATCTTAACTATGCGATGTACGTCATCATGGATCGGGCGCTGCCAAATATCGCTGATGGTCTCAAGCCCGTCCAGCGCCGTATTGTCTATGCCATGAGTGAGCTGGGATTAAAGTCGACTGCCAAAGCCAAAAAATCGGCACGTACCGTCGGTGATGTCTTGGGTAAATACCATCCGCATGGCGATAGCGCCTGTTATGAAGCGATGGTATTAATGGCGCAACCATTTAGTTATCGCTATCCGCTGATTACCGGACAAGGTAACTGGGGCAGCCCAGATGATCCCAAATCATTTGCGGCGATGCGTTATACCGAAGCCAAAATGTCTGCTTATGCCAATACTTTGCTCGCAGAACTCGGACAAGGCACCGTTGATTGGCAAGATAACTTCGATGGCACCATGCAAGAGCCAACTACTCTACCCGCACGCCTGCCCAATATATTATTAAATGGCACGACGGGTATCGCCGTCGGTATGGCAACCGATATTCCGCCGCATAACCTCAATGAAGTGGTACGCGCGGCCATTCGCTTGCTAAAAAATCCTGAGCTATCGGTGAAGCAATTAACCCAATCGATACCAGCACCTGATTTGCCGACGCCTGCTGAGATCATTACCAGTAAAAAAGACTTACAAGCGATGTATGAAAGCGGCCGCGGCAGTTATAAAATGCGCGCAACGTTTCATATTGACCCTAAAGAGAAAAATCTCGTCATCATCGACGCGCTCCCTTATCAAGTCTCGGGTAATAAAATCCAAGAGCAAATCGCCAAGCTAATGACCGATAAAAAACTGCCTTGGATTACCGATATTCATGACGAATCAGACCACGAAAATGCTTGCCGTATCGTGCTTGAATTGCGTTCAACGCGGGTCGATGTCGATCGCGTCATGAGCCATCTGTTTGCCAGTACTGACTTAGAAAGCAATTACCGCGTCAATATGAATATGATTGGCTTAAACGGTAAACCGCAGGTCAAAAATCTAAAAGAGATATTAGAAGAGTGGCTCGTTTGCCGTCGCTCGGTGGTCACCCGCCGTTTGCAGTACCGCCTCGATAAAATCGATAAGCGTTTGCATATCCTTGCCGGCTTACTGATTGCCTATCTCAATATTGATGAAGTCATTCGCATTATTCGTGAAGAAGACGATCCAAAATTATCGTTAATGCAAGACTATGACTTAACGGATATTCAAGCCAATGCCATCTTGGATATTCGTCTGCGTCAGCTGGCAAAATTAGAGGAGATTGAGCTGCGCCGCGAGCAAGACGAGCTGGCAGCAGAGCGCGCCATCATCCAAGAATACTTGGATAATCCAGACAGTCTGACTAATCTAATGATTGATGAGCTCACCGCCGATATGAAAGAACACGGCAACGAGCGTGTAGCACAATTGGCAGAACGCGCCGAAGCGCAAGCGCTTAAAGAATCTGACCTCGTACCAAGCGAGCCGATTACTGCCGTATTATCAAAAGCGGGCTGGATTCGCGCCGCAAAAGGTCACGATGTCGATGCCGCTGGTATGAGCTATCGCTCGGGTGATAGTTATCAAGCACACGTCCGCGGTAAATCCAACGAGAGAATCTACGTCCTCGATAGCACAGGGCGCAGTTATAGTATCGATGCGCATAACCTCGCCTCAGCACGTGGACAAGGCGATCCGCTCACCAGCGTACTCAAACCGCCAGCAGGTGCCAGCTTTGAGCAGCTATTAACCGGTGCTGATAATCAGCGCATCATTCTCGCCAGCTCGCAAGGTTATGGCTTTATCAATACCATTGGTAATCTAGATAGCAATCAAAAAGCGGGTAAAAAAATTATTAACCTAGCTGCTGATAGTCGCTTGCTTCCTGTTGCTCGTATTGACGCGCCAGCAAATATGACTGGTAGCACTAATAATGATAATGCCGAAAGTGAAAGGAGCAATACATCTTCAATACCTAACCATATCGCAGTCGTGACCAATGCTGGATATTTATTGATATTTGCGCTTGATGACTTACCTGAACAGGCTCGCGGTAAAGGTAATAAAATGATTAACCTAAAAGGTGATGAAGAAGTGCTCACTATCACACCACTTAGCAAACAAGACAGCTTAATAATTACCGCTGGTAAACGTCATGTGACCTTAAAGCCGATGGATTTAGCTAACTATACTGCTAAGCGCGGTAGCCGTGGCAGTCAGTTGCCAAGGGGCTTTCAGAATGTTACTGGGGTTGAGGTTGGGTGAGTAGTATTTTTTATTACTTCAAAAGCTAGGCTAAAAGCCTAGCTTTTTGATACATCTCATCTTTAATTAAGAGCTTAAACTTATAATGTTATACACCAATGTATTCGAAAAGAGGTATCCAGTTTTGACAGCCAAGGTTATAGTGTCTGCAGGTATCAGGAATCTTCAGCCTGCTATACCCTTTATCAGTAATATTTAGCGAGCTGCTTTGCTCTGCTGTGATAATGGTAGCTAACTCTTTTTTGGCAACACAAATATTTGATAAGTCATCAGTATTTTTGGATATACTTGATTTAAGTGGTGTTATATTTAAAAGCTCAGCTTGTAATTGAGCAAGCTCTACTTCATATTCTTTTTTATTAATAATATCAACTTGAAATTTTCTTAGAAAGTTATCAAGTATGGTTTTATCGTAACTCATAAGGGATGCGCGGTCATATACCTCTTCATGAATATGCTGAGATATTATAATTTTAATCTGCCTAGACAATACACAGCCCTCTAGCATATCCCAAATATTACTAAAAATAGAGGAAGGATAGTAACGATAGCATAAATCCAAAATAGCATTAGTATCAATACAATACTTAATCATCCAAACACCTTCTGCTCAAGATATGATAACTGTTCAACACTATTAAGATTCAACATTTTCATTGCTGTATTCACAGGTAAGCTACTATCCCATACTGCAGAGATAACTTGTTGCAAATAAACCTTACCAAACTTATTAACAGCAGTATACTGTCTACCACTTTTACCAAATCCACCACTGTTTCTATCAGATAACTCATCTAAATAAATATTTAAATCTTTCTGAGTAATTCTACCAGTCAACTTGAGTTGTATTGCTATGGACTGTTTGCTCACCTTCAAGGCTGTTCTAATGGAAACAATATTATCTTCTAATGAAGCTCCGCTATCGTAATACTTTACTATTTCAGTTTCTGGAACTAATACGTAACCTGCAACACGATTACAGTATTGTTCAATTATTTGCTTACTTTTTAGTAGCTCACCATCTAATGAACTCTCACGTAATCCTAAATGAACTAGCTCATGAAGCATTGTGAAAAGTTTCCTTGAATTACTTTGACCTGACGAAAGAATAGCAATTATAGGTAGCAGTGGGTAAAATAATGCCATACCTTCCGAGCCAATTTTTTGACGTGAAATCTCGAGTACAAGAATGTCTTTTCTTTCTATGAGAGTTCGCCATGACTTATAATAATCATCATTACCATCAATTTTAAATTTAGATGTGGAAACCTCTAAGAAGTCCCTGATAGCTGAAGCATCATATTGTTCGTTATCACCTTTAAGCTTTAGCTTGAAAGGAGTAGGTTCAATGTTCATACTCTCATAAGTGTATGCCAAATCCTCACGAATTTTGGTAACCTCTCTAACAACTTTATTAAGCTGATACTTGCTTTCTTCATCATTGATATCACTTTGATTACGATGATCAATTAACTCAGGTATATCAGCTGTTTGTAAGTTATCAGATAACAAGAAGAATTCAGGCACTAAAAGAACATCTGCAATTTTTTTAAGCTGATTAAATGTGAATACAGTATCAGTTCCTAGATTTTGAGCTTTTTCTATCTTTTCTAATGGAATCTTAGTTTTTTTGGCAAGCAGCTCTCCTGAGAGTGACAATTGCCCTCTATAATGACTATAAGCCTTAGGTGAGTGAGTGATTAATTTGATCGCCATATTCCTCATGTCGTATTGAACCCATGCTAGAGTATCTTAACATACGTTATTACCTTTATATATTTAGTCTATAAAAACAGTATTGTATATTTAATTGACGATATAAGTTATTTTCTTTCATGTGACACTTTGCTTTGCCGTTACACAATCTTCGCTTACAAGTTATTAAGAAAGCTCTTATCTTCAAAGAACTGATCACTATTAAATGCGTTGCCTTAATAACTGACCAAATAATAAAAAAGGATATCCATGCCAACCCCGACCCAAAAAACCCTAATATCCACCCCAAAAATCATTTTTTTTGATATCGACGACACCTTAAGCCGTAACGGTGAAATTGCACCACAAAATAAAGCAACGCTTGAAGCACTGGCGAAGACGGATATTAAACTGGTGATTTCGACCGGACGCTCAAAGCCAATATTACCGCCAGATATTACCGCACTTTTAGAGACGGACGTTTTGGATGCCATCATTTGTATGAACGGCCAATATAGCTTTGA